>CAZXCR010000067.1:0-7846 GCA_964639315.1 uncultured Treponema sp.
CTACTTCGGGCGTTGGTGGCGCAGTTCTTTCACTTGCATTTGGTCCTAAGGTTTTTGATGATTTCTTAAATGGTGCTGCCGAAGAAGACAAACTTGCAACTGAAAAAGATATTACAAAAAATGCAGCTCTTATGGATGCCTTAATTGGTGTTTACGAGCGCAACGTTTTGGGTCTTCCTTCTACAGCAGTTCTTCCTTATTCACAGGCACTTTCAAGATTCCCAGCTCACTTGCAGCAGCTTGATATGGAATCTAACGGAAAGAGCGTAAATCGCTTTGGTGAAAAAATTGATTATGTTACTGGCCCTGTAATTTTTGGTGAACCAGGAACAAACGGTCAGCATTCTTTCTATCAGCTTTTGCACCAGGGAACAAACATTGTACCGTTGCAGTTCATTGCTTATTCAGAAAATCAGACTGGAAAAGATGTTGAAATTCAGGGCAGCACAAGTCAGGTAAAACTTTGCGCAAATGTTACTGCCCAGATTATTGCATTTGCTTGCGGAAAAAATGATGAAAATCCAAACAAATATTTTGCCGGCGAAAGACCTTCAAGCTTGATTTACGGTCGCCAGGTTACTCCAAAAAGCGTTGGTGCGCTGCTTGCTCACTACGAAAACAAAGTTATGTTCCAGGGATTTTTATGGAATGTAAACAGTTTTGACCAGGAAGGCGTTCAGCTTGGAAAAACTCTTGCAAAAACAGTTTTGTCTGGCCAGATGAGCGGTGCGCTCAAAGCATATGCTGATCTTTTGATTAAATAATCAGACTAAATGATGATGAAAAGTCCTCCGGAAATTTTGCTTTCCGGAGGATTTTTTTTGTTAAGAAGAAATTTATTTATTGACAGAAAATCTCGTTGGTAACTCGCGGGCGCGAAATGTCGAGGATTTTTTTGTTAAGAAGGCGAATTTCGAGTTTAGTAATTAATCATTTAAGCGCCGATTGAGCCTGTCGAAATCAAGCAGTTTACTTACAGAATGGTGGTTTCGACAGGCTCAACCACCGCATTTTTTTTTGTTAAGAAGCCTTCTCTTTATCCTTAAAACTTAATTCCCTGAACCTAAGTAAAGCACGAGTTCTATTGGAAGAGAAAGTTCTTCTGCAACTTCCTGAGCGGTTTTTCCTTCACTTAGCAACTTTTTTGCAACTTCAATTTTTTCGTTAAGTTCAGTATTTGAACTTGCATTTTCTGCGCTGGAATTTTCTTCAGCAACTGAATCATTTGAAGAACGCTTTAAAATAACAGTTTCGCCTTCAGTAGAATCGCTTTCAGAGTATTCTTCGTCTAAATTTTCATCAGAAAAATCTCCGTATGCAAAATCCATGGCAAATTTATTTACAGCGCTTTCGATTGTGTCGTAAAAATATGAGCAAAGCTTGTCGCGATCCCATTTGTTTGCGTCCAAAGGAACACAGTCAGCAGAAAGAGTAGTGTAGGTTTTGTTTATAATCATTTTTCCAAGACTGTCAGCTCCGTAAACTTCCATAACAACTTTTGCCTGAACACCGTCGTCGCGAAGCCCACTTTTGTGCTTAATTTTTTGGAACTTGAAGTGAACATAAAGGGCACTTTTTGCTCCTGTTTGAGCGCAAGTTTTCTTTATGAGAGCTTTGCTTGCTGAACCAAGAGTGTCGTAGCCAGTGGCTGGAAGAGTATTGCCCATTGTATCTACAAAATTTTTTCCTGCCTTTGCGTAGGCTGGGGCATTTGGAGTATTTGCCGGACTTATAACGCTTATTTTGTTTTCGTTCAAGATTTTTTCGAGAATATGTGCGGCGTCATCAACTCTGCTTTGTGCCGTAAGAACTTCAGGGTTGCTTTTGTCTAAAGCACGATTTACAAATCCCGTAAGAAAACCTTCGTCTTCTTTTTCAACTTTAAAATCTTCGCTTACCAAATCTTCGTACCACGGAATTCCCGGATTTGAATAAACTGTCATAATTGCAACTGGCGAATATTCCTGCAACTGAATATTTGTGCTTTTACAACCGGATACAATTGCACACAAGGCAAGTGCGGCGAAACTAGAAAGGGTTTTTGATAAAATTTTCATTTTTTTTCCTGACTATTCGAATTTTTTTTTATGAATCAATTATACACGGTATAAATCAAAAAAATATAAAAAGTTACAAATTTTTTTTAAGATTTAAAAAAATCAGTCTTCATCAGTAGACGCAACCATAAGTGCAGCTTTTGCAAGGTCGGAATTTTCTTTTTTTCTTGCGGCAATTTCTTTTGTACTGCCTGCGTAATCAAGCGACTTCATTTCTTTTTTCTTAATGTCATTTTCTAACTGCAAAAGTTCGCGGGCTTTGATTAGAATATCGCTTGCATTTTTTGCATTTACATTTACGGTTTGGGCAATTTCACTTTCACTCGCTTTGCAAAGGACAGAAAGAGTTCCGTATTTTTTCATAAGAATTTTTTCTTTTTGCGAACCAATATGCGGCAGTTTTATAAAAGGCGAAATGGTATTTTCTTTTGTGCGGAGATTCTGATTTCGGCTTGTTGCAAAACGGTGGGTTTCGTCGCGTACTCTTTGAAGAAGCCTAAGTGCATCGCTTCGCTTTGGAAGACAGATTGGCTCTTTTGCGTGCGGCCGCCAAATTTCTTCGTCGCGCTTGGCAAGTCCGGCAATTGGAATTTCAAGTTCCAGAGCATCTAAAACTCCCTGAACTGCATTTACCTGACCAATGCCACCGTCAATCAGGATTAGGTCTGGAAGTTCTTTTCCTTCGTTCAAAAGTCTTGTGTAGCGCCTGGTTGTTGCTTCCCTCATCGACTGAAAATCATCAATGTAACCGTCTGTGGTTCTAAGTCTGAAATATCTGTAATTTTTTTTGTCTGGATTTCCGTTGTAAAAACTGATTAAAGACGCAACTGGAAATTTTCCGCCGATATGCGCAATATCAAAGCCTTCTATGCGAACTGGCAGTTTTTTCAGATTCAAAACTTTCTGAAGTTCTTCCATCGCTGGGAAATCGCCGCGTTCTCTAAGCCGCCTTATAATGTCTTCGTGCGCATTCTGCCTTGCCATATCGATTGTAGCAAAATGCAGCTTTGCGTTTTCAAGATTTTCATCTACAACCAAAAGATTTACGTTTGTAGAAAATTCTTCTCTGAACCAGCGGCGAAGGTTTTCTAAGGAAGCCTCGTTTTTTTCTGATAGGGCGTCTTTTACTGATGGAACGTCTTCTTTTGACGGAGAATTTTCTCTTAACATAGCGTCTTTTAGTAACCGGGCGTTTTCTTTTTTACTGCCGGAATTTTTTTGTAATAGGGCGTCATCTTCTTCGGTCGGAATGTCTTCTAGTAACAGGGCGTCTTCTTTTTTACTGCCGGAATTTTCTTGTAACCGGGCGTCATCTTCTGCGGGCACAGCATTTTCTTCGGGCATAGAGTCTTCTTCTTCGGGTAGGTCAATTTTTTTATCATCAGCTGCGGAAAGCATTTCTCCAAATCCGGAAAGTTCAGCAGAAAGATAAATTGCTGGCGGAATTAAATCTTTTTCTGTGTAAAAAGAGACGGCAAATTCTTCAAGCAGTTCATAATCTTCGCTCAAACTTACGGTTCTGTAGTTGTCGCGACCAAGGAGTTTTCCTCCACGCATTTTAAGCACTGTAAAACTTACAAGTTCGCCCTCGCGCCACGAAGCAATGTAGTCGCGGTCATTTTTATCAAAATTTTCTACAATATTCTGATTTTGCAGAACCGAAAGCGCCTTTAGTCCGTCTCTAAGTCTTGCAGCTTTTTCAAAATTCAATGCGGCTGCGGCTTTTTTCATTTCCTGAGTGATTTTTTGTGAGGTATATTCACCTTTATTCTCAAGAATCTGTGAAATTTCTTCGATAAATTCATTATAGGCGGACTCTTCGATTTTTTTGCAACAGGGAGCCTTGCACTTTCCTATGTGATAGTAAAGGCAGGGAGAAGTTTTTTCCCTAAAGGTGCGGCAGTGCCTGAGCGGATAAATTTCGTAAATTGCTTCAATGAAGGTGTCTAGTGCGGCAGCGTCTGGAAACGGACCAAAATAAGTGCTTCCATCCTGCACAATTCTGCGGGTTTTGAAGATGCGCGGAAATTTTTCGTTCGTAATTCTTAAAACTGGATAAGATTTTCCGTCCTTAAGATCTATGTTGTAACGCGGCGTGTATTTTTTTATAAGGTTGTTTTCAAGAAGAAACGCCTCGTACTCGTTGTTCGTTGTAATGTATTCGATGCTTGCGGCATGGCTTATTAGCATTCGGGTTTTTATGTCTTTTCTTCCGCTAAAGTAAGAAGAAAGCCGGTTGTGAAGATTTTTAGCCTTGCCTACATAAATTACAGTTTGCGCTTCGTTGCGCCACATATATACGCCACTTTTGTCTGGGGCTTTGAGCGCAGTTTGATGAAGGATTTCGCGTTTTGAGAGGGTTTCTTTAGATGAAGAAGAATTTTCGCTGTTCATTAAAAAACATTATATCATTAATTTTTATTCTGAACATAATCTGCACTAGCTTTGCCGCTGAACAAAAAAAACTGACTCTTGGCGGAAAAGACGGTTGGCCTGCGCTGTTAAAGTCACAAAATATTACTCTTGTAAAAGGGCGTTTTGGTTACGACAGCATTTCTCTCGATACAAATTCCGTTAAGCGCACTTCTGAAACAGATTTGCTTCTTAACTTCGAGGATAAAAAAGTTGAAGATCTTGCACATAACTATAAAGTTCAAAGTTCTTTTGCGCAGTGTGAAAAAAATGACTTTATGGGAACCTACGCGGCTCTTTTTAACGGCAAGGGCGGAATTAGGCTGCAGGGTACAGAAAATGCCATTTTTGGAAAAAGCGGACTTACTGGTTCCTTTTTAATCGGATTTTGGCTTAATCCTTCAGTTGTTGAAAACGGCGAAATTCTTTTTTCGTGGCGAAGTTCCCGAACGGTTGCAAATTATCCGCTTTACCAGATGATAAGCACTTTTTTTGAAAACAATCATCTTTCGTGGAATTTTACAAATGTGTTTAACGGCTACACAGAAAATCGTGGAGAAGTCTCTCTTCAAAGTTACAGCACAATCATTCCAAACAAATGGTCTTATCACGAAATTTGCTTTGATGACGAAACTGGAATGTTAGAATACAGAATTGACGGTAAACTGGAGTCAATCTGCTACGTAACAACAAATAAAAAGGAAAGGGGCGGTTCTGTTTACGAAGCGCAGCTTGGCGTTGTTGCCGCAATTGAAATTTGTCCGCAATACACAGGTTACCTTGATGACTTTAGAATTCAGCACGGAACTTATAGTGAAAGTTCAAAACTTCTGCGTTATGATATTTTTAAAAATGAAGGCGGACATTTTGAAACTCAGCCAGTTCTGCTAAAAAAGGGTGCAAAAATCAACAAAATTGATGCGCTTGTTACAAAACCTGAGCAAACGGATGTTTCGCTTTTTGTGCGCTCCGGAAACAATGTTTACAATTGGACTGATGATTTTCCAAAGTGGATTTCTGTTGAAAATGGCACTGAACTTGAAAATGTAGACGGATTTTATTTTCAGCTTGCAGCGGATCTTTACCCGGACGGTGGCGGAAAAAAATCTCCTTCAATAACACAAATTGATATTTTTTACACGGAATATCCGAGTCCGCTACCACCTTACAAAATTTCTGCAAATGCAGGCGACGGCGAAGTTACGCTAAACTGGACTTATTCAGTTGATAATTCTGTTGAAGGATATTTGGTATTTTACGGCGAAAGACCTGGTGAATATTTAGGACAGGACGCGGTTCAAGGAAGATCTCCAATCGATGTTGGCAATAATGTTTCTTTAACGCTTACGGGGCTTACAAATGGAAAAATTTATTATTTTGCAGTTGTTTCGTACACGAAAAAAAATGACCAAATTTCAGGAGATTTGTCTAAAGAAGTTTATGCACGTCCGAAGAAAAAAAACTGACGTTGTGTGACGTTATGCGACGCTTGAATAGAAGGGTGAATTTTGAGTTTGCAGGATTTTTTTAGTTAAGAAATTGATTTTTTCTTAACAAAAAATTTCATTAGTAACCGGCGCCCGTGTACTTGTAGTAAAATTTGTGCTTAACAAATAAATTTTTCTGCAAAAATATAGCTAGCCAAGCCTAGCCCGGATAGTAGCGGTGCCGTAAGGCATTGCAAAGCAACGGAGCGAATAGCGGAGCCGCAGATAGCCGGATTACTAAAAGAATTTTCACTCGGAACGTAAAAAATTTGTAGCAGAAAAAAAAATTCGCTCCAAAAAACTTGAGCTTTGAATAAAAAAACGAGAATACAAAGAGGATGATTATGGATGTATTGAATTCTCAAAACAAAATTATTATAGAAAGAGCAAATGCTGCTGTTCTTTCGCGCGATTACACTTTGGCTGCACGTCTTTACAAGGGACTTTTAAAAAGTGAACCGCAGAACATTAACTATCTTATGAATCTTGGCGATCTTTATGTAAAAAGCGGCAACGATTCTCAGGCACTGCCTTACTACAAAGACATTATTGCCATTGAACCTACAAACGTGGCTGCCCTTAACAGCATGGGCGCAATTTATCGCCGCCAGAAAAAATATGACGACTCGATTGCAGTTCTTGAGCAGGCGGTAATTCACGACGAAGAAAATCCGCAAATTTACTACAATCTGGGATTTACATACAAACTGATGGGAAATTATTCTGATGCAATTCAGTGCTTTAACACGGTTGTAGAAAAAAATCCATCTGATGTTCTTGCGTGGAATCATCTTGGGTCAATTTACGCAGCGCAAAATTCTTACGACAATGCAGTAAACTCGTATTTAAGAGGATTAAAAATCGACCCAAATCATCCTGTTCTACATTTAAATCTTGCAGAAGGATACGAAAAACTTGGCCGCGACGAACTGGCGGTAAAAGAATACGAGGCTGATCTCCGTTCAAAACCGGGCTGGCTTGATGCAATTGAAGGTTACGCAGATTTGCTTTTAAAAATGAACAGAACTCGTTCAGCATACGAAACTGTGCAAAAAGGAATTCACTTGAATCCGCAAGACACTTCGATGCACATAAAAATGGGCAAGGTTTATTCTAAGCAAAGTGATTTTGAAAATGCAGAAAAAGAATACCTGAGTGCGCTCGAAATTGAGAGTAGAAATACTCAGGCACTTTCGGGGCTTGCTGACTCTCAGGAAAATCTTGGCAAGTACGAAGACGCTGAAATCACAATGAATCGCTGGGAACAAGAAGAGCCGCTTTCTCCAGATATGCTTCGCCAGTACGCCGGAGTTCTTTTAAGCGAAGATAAACTTAATGAAGCAAGTGAAAAAATCAAGCAGGTGTACGATGAAAATCCAAACGACATTCACAGTTTGAATTTGCTTGGTCAGTATTATATTTGTCGCGGTGACGAAAACAAGGCGATGGGTTGCTTTAAGAAAATCAGAAAAATCGACCCGTCTTACTTAGATTTCTACAAGGGCGGTGGAAAGCGTTTTATTCAAAAAGGAAAATATTCGCGCGCTCAGGAATTCTTTGAAAAATATATGGAAAAAAATCCAAATGACGTTAGCGCACTTACTTCAATGGCGCACAGCTACGAACTTGAAGGAAATTACGAGGACGCTCAAAAATTCTACAATAAAATCGGCGAAATTGATGAAGACAACTTTGCGTACAAAACCGGCACCGAGCGAATGAAGGCGTTTAAATACCAACCGAATGCCTTCTCGAAAAATTCCCTTGATGACATTGACAATGCCGACGACAACATCAGTTTTGATGAATTTGACGGTGGCAAAACTGACCAGACCGAGCAAAATGCGCTGGATTCGATTGCCGAAGATGAAGGCTTTGATATTTCCTCAG
>CAZXCR010000068.1:0-3068 GCA_964639315.1 uncultured Treponema sp.
TCTTTACAAACATTTATTTTCTTAACGCCTAAAATGGGACTTAGAAAACACAATAGCCGTTCTGTAGCGTAGCGGAAGAATAAAGGCGAAGCCGTAACCGCGAAAAGCGGGATTTCTAAAAAAATTTGCGGGCACGTTTACTAACAAGGCATTTTCTTTTGAATTGAAATTTTTGTTTGCTAAGAAAATCTCTGCGACATTACACGCCCGCTGTAAATAAAAAGAATTCGCTCCAAATAGGTAAAAATTCTATCAGTAAACACGCGCTTTTTTTTTGTCACATTTTTAGGATTTTTTTTTAATCATATATGTAATTGACTTGACTTGCACTCAAGAATAGAATAGACGCATTGTGTTAATTCGGTATGGAACAGACAGCAAGGGGAGGACGGTAAAGAAAGCCCTTGTTTATACAAAAGATGAGCATAAAATTCCTCAAAGTCAAATTGATTCTGATGCGGTTTTTATTGTAAAAAAACTTAAGGATCATGGATTCGATGCTTATATTGTGGGTGGAGCAGTCCGCGATTTAATTGTAGGCAAAACGCCAAAAGATTTTGACATTGTAAGCGATGCAACTCCAAGTAAAATAAAAAAAATATTCCGCAACTCAAGAATTATTGGAAAAAGATTCCGCTTAGTTCATATTTTCTTTGGAACCAAGATTTTTGAAACTTCTACATTCCGTTCAATTGCTGACGGTTCTGTGGGAAATTCCTTTGGAACAATTGATGAAGATGTTTTGCGCCGCGATTTTTCAATAAACGCACTTTATTATGACCCAATAAATGAACTTGTTATTGATTATGTAAACGGAGTTGAAGATATCCGTAAAAAAGTTTTGCGAAGTATAATTCCGCTTGATAGAATTTTTGTAGAAGACCCTGTCAGAATGCTTCGTGCAATAAAGTACAGCGTTACAACTGGTTGTAAAATTCCGCACAAACTCAAAAATAAAATAATTCATTCAGCGCCACTTCTTTCGCCGGTAAGTCCTTCGCGTCTTACAGATGAACTTTTAAAAATTTTGAATTCAGGATTTTCAAGGCAGATTATAAGCGCCGCTTTAGATACAGATTTGTATATTTATCTTCAGCCGGCAGCCACAAATCTTATGATTGAAGACAAAAATTTTGCCAAATCATATTTAAATAATCTTTCTTTGCTAGATGAACTTGTAAAAACTGATAAAAATGCACGGCTTGGCGAAAAACTTTATTTTATTTTAAAAGATTTTGTAGAAAACCTTACTGACTGGAAAGTTGAAAAAAAAGTGCAGTCGCACGGAATTTCAGGTGAACTTTACAAGAACACTTGGTCAAGATGCAGAAATTTTATTTTGCCAATGAATCCTCAGCGCACAGAACTTGATTTTGCAGTAAGAAAAATTCTTCTTGAAAAGGGAATCAAGTTAAAGGTCAAAAAGCCGCGTCAGAAAAAGCTTGTGTATTTTGTTCCTGCTGAACAAGAAACTTCTTCAGATAAAAAAGAAAGTTTTGAACAAGAAAAATTTGCGCAGAATTTGTATTAGCCCTAATTTCGAGTTTTTATAAAATTTACAAAAAGGTGTAGAAAAACGAAAGTATCGGTGGTTTAGCCTGTCGAAACTACCATTTGTAAGTAAGCTACTTGATTTCGACTCTCTCAATCGGCGCTTAAATGATTAATTGTAACAAACTTGAATTTCGACCTATTAAGAAAATTTCTAAAAATTGCAAGTTTTACCAGATGCTCTTAATTCTTTTTTGCAGCCTTTATTTTTTCAAACGGATTTTTTTTGTTTGCTTCGGGACTTTTTTCCGCATTGTTGACGGTGATTTTGTCAATAATTATGCTTACTTCCTCGATTAAAATTCCTGTAAATTTTTCGATGTTTTCAATCAGGTACTGCTGCAAATTGTGAATTTCGCCGGTGAGTTGCTTTCCAAAAGGAACGTCAATTGTAATTACAAGTTTATATCCGCGAGCATCTGTTTTTATTGAAAGTTTTTTTACCCTGATTTCACTTGAAAATTCACTTACACAGTGGAGCGCCATTTGCGAAAGTGCTGCTTCCGAAATTTCAACACGTCCTTTTTTGCTGAATTCCGGAGTTACAACTGATTTTTCTGTCATTCTGGCGTCTTTATTTTTGAACTGAAAAATATTTTTTCCTTTTGAAATAATTTCCCGGATTGATTTTGAAAAGATGTTTGAATAATTCTTTTTAACTTCGATTGCCGGAACTGGAATTACGTGTTTGCCTTCAATCTGGCGGCTTCTTATGGCTTTTTCAATTTCTTCGCGGGTTGCAATGTCTTCTATTTTGATGATTTTTTCAAGCTTTGGCAGTTGCAGTCGCTCAGCTATTTTACTCACCATTTTTTCACTTGTTCCGATTATGAGTATTTTCTTTATTTTTGATTTTTGTAAGGCTTTTGCAACTTCGTCACGGTGTTCTTTGTCATCAAAAAGTGCAATTCTTACGGCGCCCATATAAGTTTTTTCGTGTTTGGCGGTTTTCCCTGCAATGATTTTATCGTCTTGAATTAAAAGTCCGTCATCAATAATTGCTTCAATTCCGTACTTTTCGGTAAGGAGTTTTGCCCTAAAGCTTTTTCCTGTGCCGCTTTCGCCAACAAGTGCATAAACTGTAATTTTGTTATGTAAAATTTTTGAAAATAAACTCATAATTTTCCCGCTACTTCAGATTATAAATTCGAGCCTTTGATTTATCAAGTTTATATCAGCAATCTTAGCAAAATCTTCGGGCAGTGGTGCAGTTATTTTTTTTGGAATTTGAAGTGAATTTTCTGGAAAAATCATTAGATAAGCGTGTAATAAAAATTGATTTATATTTTTTTTGCTGACGGAGATTTTTTTTCCGCCGTAAATTGTATCGCCGGCAAGCGGATGATTGTGAATTGAGGATTGTAGCCTTATTTGATGCTTGCGCCCGGTTTTTATAAGAAAAATGCAAACGGTAAAGGAATTTCCAGCAATAATTTTTTCTTGAACAGGAAAAACTTGTGTTTCGCAATATTTTGAATTTTTTTCATTTTCGTTTGCTGCAAAAACTCTGTGGAAAT
>CAZXCR010000068.1:3078-7702 GCA_964639315.1 uncultured Treponema sp.
ATAAATTTAAAAATTGTACTAGAAAGTTTTGCCCAAAAACTCTGTGGAAATTTTGCGGATTTTTTTCGGCACTAGTAGCAACAGAAAAATTTTTTTCTTCGCCAGGAATTTCTTCTGTGTTTACAAAATCTTTCCAAATTTCATCTTTTTCTAAACTTCCTTCAATAAGCCCAACGTAGAATTTTTGAATTTTATGCTGCTGAATATTTTCGCTGAACCATTTTGCGCCTTCCAAACTTTGCGAAAAACACACGAGCCCGCTTGTAAACTTGTCAATTCTGTGGAGCGGTCCCGGTACAAAAGAAAGGGAAGTTTTGTGCTGATTTTTGTAGTCTTCTAAAACTAGAGCTGTTAGATTTGTTTCGAGCGAATTTCCCGGCTGAACATTTATTCCTTTTTGCTTGTTTAAAATAAGAATGTGCTGATTTTGAAAAATCTTATTTAGTTTACAAAAATTTTTTTCTTCTTTTTGAATTTGCTGATTCTGATTCTGCGGATTCTGCGGATTTTGTTGAACAGAATTTGAGTCTTCGTTTTCTAAAAGAAATTTTGCTATGGAAATTTTATCACCCTTTTTTACAACAAGGTCTTTTTTTATTTTTACATCGTTTACGCGCACAAGATTTTTTCTGATAATTTCAAAGGCGTTTACCGATTTTTCTTTAAAAATTTTATTTAGGATTTTTGAAAGTTTTCTTTCGTTATCGTCGCTCTGTGCAAAAAAATCTACAAAGTCCATATCTTCCTCAAAAATTTTGGAATTTTTTAAGCTGACTTTTATTATAACGCTTGTAAATGCCTGTGTACATTGAACTATCACAGAATATGCTTCCGCAAGAAAGTTGCAAGCTTGTAGTTCATTACAGATGCTGGTTTCGACAGTCTCAACCACCGGGAGCGCGATGGTTACCAGTAAAATTTTTTGTCTAACAGCCAAGCCTAGCCCGGATTGTGAGTAAAATGCTTTTTTTAGTAACCAAAAATTCTATTAGTGACAGGTGCTTGATTTCGACAGGCTCAATCGGTGCTGTGTTCAAAAACAGCAAAGCCAGACTTAGCCCGGATAGTAGCGGTTTGCCGTAAGGCAAATTGCGAAGCAACGGAGCGAGTAGCGTAGCCGCGGAAAGCCGGGTACTTGTAAAGAAATTTGCGGCGCGGAAGGCGACGCTGTGGATAAAAAAATTTTGCTCCAAAAAAAATTACTGAATGCCGTAAAATCGGGAAAATCTGGATAGTGTACAAATCTAAAAAGTATGATATCATTGAAATATTATGGAGAGCGTAAAAAATCAGTTGGTGGCTTTTTTTACTCAGCCTGTTTTGCTTTCGTGCGTTTTTAGCTGGCTTTCTGCTCAGTTGATAAAAACTTTTATTGCACTGTTTTCTGGAAAAATTCGCAGCATAGGCGAAATGTTTGAACTTCTTTTTTGGAGAACGGGTGGAATGCCTTCAAGTCACTCTGCTTTGGTTGCAACTTTATGTACTACAATTGGCTTTAGAGACGGAATTGGATCTGATATTTTTATTCTTGCCCTTGCGTTTTTTCTTGTTACTGTGCGCGATGCTCTTGGCGTTAGAAGGGCGAGTGGAATTCAAGCTAGAACTTTAAATAAACTTGGTACAGATTTAAAAGCTAAGGATATTGTTGATTTTAAGCCTGTTAAGGAAGTTCATGGGCACAAACCTGTGGAAGTTTTGATGGGTTGTCTTTTAGGATTTTTTATTGGGCTTGCATTCAGTCTGCTGTAGTTTTTCGATTTTATAAAAAAATGTCCGTTATGAAAAAAAATTCTAATTTTATAAAAATTGCCGGCATATCTTTTGCTGTAATTTTACTTACAATATTATCTTTGATTTTTCTCAGAAGTCTGCCAGTGACTAAAATTTGGAATTCCTATTCTGTTGTTTATGTTGATAAAATTCTTGACGAAGGCGAGGTTTTGTCTTTTTTTGAAAAGGAAGGAATTCAGAATGTAGTGAGTTTTTCGAATCAAAAAATTCCTGTTGTAAACGAAATGACTCCTGTTATTCCCCAAACTGAAGGTTCTTATCTTTTTTCGCGCTTAAAATATTTTTCTGACAAATCGTTTAAATATAATCTTTTTTACGTTCCGCAAATTTACGAAGGCAGTGCTTCAAAGGCTGTTAATAAAATTTCTTCGCAGCGGAAAGTTTCTGCCGGAATGGATGGTAAAAAACAGTTTCCGTGGGCGGCTTTTTGCATAAGTTGCGCAGTTTATTTTGTGTTTTTTGCTTTGAGTGGTAACAAAACGGCTTTTGCACTTTCGGGAATTTTTCCGCTTTTTATGACTCTTTCTTTGCCGTTTTATCCTGTTGCAGCGGCAGTTATCCTTTTTCTTTTAGCATTTTATCTTGCGCAGAGAATTTGGGGCAGAAAAGGTTTTATTTTGTTTACCTTAAAAAATTTTTATTTTGACGCTCTGTGCATCTTTGGTTTTTTAATGCTTTTTTTGTTTTCCTGGAGATCGGCGCTTTTAAGTGTTTTTTGTGTTGCGTCAAGTTTGTGTCTTTTGTATTTTTTAGCTTGCTTTGAAAATTACTGTGATTCAAAAAATGCTTTTTCTTATGTAAAAATTTTTTCAGCAAAGCAAATGCCAATTATGTACCGCCAGAAAGCCTTTGTTTGCGCTTTTACAGCGGTGCCGCTTCTTGTTTGCGTTGTGCTTTTTTTTGTTTCTGCAAGATTTTCAAATTCAAAAAATTCGCGTTCGGTTTCGCTTCCAGGTCCTGTAGAAAATACTGCAAAATTTTCCCAGTCAGATTTGCTTCCCACAATTGATGATTTTTACAAATGGGATTTTTATGTTGAGTCTTTTCCTTACCGCCAGCTTAATAATTTTGAAACTGAAGAAAAGGTTAGTGAAGAGGAAAAAATTCTTATCAATCGCTTTAAAAACACAGAAAAGGGAATTGAAGTTTTTGATGAGGAAATTATGATTTTTGATGATTCGTTTAAAAGTTCAGCTGATAAAAAAATTGATGAACTTTCTAATGATTCAATAGAAAAATTTTTGCGAAAGCAGGGAAGAAATTTAACTGTTGCTTATACTTCAAATTTTTCTTCGCACTCTGCTTCTCAAAATGACGTTTTAAGTTCGGTGCTTTTAATTGCAGCGCTTTTAGTTCCGGCTCTTATGTCTTTATTTTATTTTGTATTTGGAAAAAATGATGAGATATGTAAACAATTTTGTTAATTCTGAACGCCAGCCATTTTCTTCGGCGCTCGGTGCTTTTTTGTCGTCTTTTGCAACGGTTCCTTTTAGTCAGTCTGATGAAGGCGAACTTGATTGCTGTGTAAAAGAAGGCGATGTTTTAAGTGAAGGTCAGCTTATTGCAAGACAAAAAAATTCTGATTTTAAGTTGCACAGTCCCATTCCTGGTAGAATTGAAAAAATTCAGGATTGTGCCTTGCCAAATGGAAAAACTTCAAAGGCGTGCATTGTTAAACTTGAAGGAGAATTTTCTTTTTTAGGTAAAAAACTTACTGAGCGCAACTGGAATTCTTTGTCTTCTGAAGAAATTCTTTTAAAGCTTAGTGAACTTGGAGTGGTAAACACTTTTTGCAAACCGCTTTCACTTGCGAATCAAATAAAAAATTCTGATTTGAAAAAGAATAGATTTGTTGTTTTCAGAATGTTTGACGAAGACCCAAGCCGTATGACCGACAGTTTTATTGCTGAAAATTATACGCGGGAAGTTATTTTAGGCTGTAAAATCATTGCGAAGGCTTTTGATGCGGAAGGCGTAATTTTAATTATGTCTGAAAAAGCTAAATTTGATTTTAACCTTTCTGATTCTTTTGAAAATTTTCCTTATCTGCTTTTAAAAATTGAAACTTCAAAATATCCGTGCGGTTTTGCAGAAAATCTTGTGGAACTTGTAAAAAAATCCGCAAAATCAAAGAAAGTTAAAATTGAAAAAAATTCAGATCTTGATTTTTCAAAAGTTAATCACAAGTGTATTTTTATTGACAGCGAAACTGCCTACAGCGCGTGGGAAGCTTTGGCTTTTAACAAGCCGGTTCTTGAACGCTTTGTGCATTTTACAGGAAACTGTTTAAAATCAGCTGCAATGTTTAAGGTAAAAATTGGAACTCCTGTAAAATATCTTGTGGAGCAGTGCGGTGGTTTTAAAACAAAATGTGCAAAAATCATCATAAACGGCTCTCTTACAGGAAATTCCGTTTCTAGTTGTGATATTCCGATTACAAAAGACGTAAAATCTGTGGCGTTTGTTCCTGCTGATGAACTTTGTGATCAAAATACTGCACCTTGTATTCGTTGCGGAAAGTGCAGAAATATTTGCCCTGAATGTCTTTACCCTGATTTAATTTTTTCTCACACTGATGAAAATCTTGAAATTTCAGACGCAATGAAAAAAACTTCTCTGCTTTGTTTAGACTGCAACTTGTGCAATTCAGTTTGTCCTTCGCGCCTTCCTCTAAGCCAGAGAATGCAGTTTTTAAAAAATAAATTCTGTGTTGGGCCAGAAATTTCAAATCCTGGCTCTCCACAAGAACTTTCTTCTTTACCAGAAAATTCTCAATTCAACGGAGAAAATAAATGAGCAATATATATAATCGTGATTCCGTTTCGCACATTAC
>CAZXCR010000069.1:0-7672 GCA_964639315.1 uncultured Treponema sp.
TGAAGAGCGAACGGCAGCAAAAAAAGCTAAGGATTTTGCAAAAGCTGACCAAATCCGTAACGACTTGTTAAAACGTGGAATTACAATAATTGATACACCTGCAGGTCCAACGTGGAAAAGAAATTAACGCGCTAAGATTTGCAGAACACACAAAGTTATGGCGAGCACCGTGTGTTTTAATCGTAAATTATTTTGTAACCAAAACGAGGTAAATGTGTTATCCGATATAAAAGATTCTTCTGAAAAAATTTTGAACTGTTCAGACTCAAAAAATTTCAGACAGATTTATGACGCAACATTTCAAATTTTATTCAAAATTGCTTTTAAAATCGTAGAAGATGAGGAAGCTGCAGAAGATTTAGTCCACGATTCATACATAAAAGCCAGCGAAAAAAATATGACTTTTCCTTCAATCGATGATGCAAAGTACTGGCTTATTTGTGTTGTAAAAAACGCTTCTTTAAATTACGCAAAACGCAAACTTAGAGAAGCAAAGGCTTACCACAAAGCACTTTTGGAAGGCCGGCAGCAAATGGAAAGTGGCGAAGTTGAAATGTTAAAGGAAGAAACTAGAAAACTTGCACTTGAAGCTTTAAACAAACTTCCTAAAAAACTAAAAGAAGTGCTTATTCTAAAAGAATATGCCGATATGAACTACAAACAAATTGGTGAGCAACTTGGTATTTCTGAAGGAAACGTGAAAGTCCGGGTTTTTCGGGCTAGAGAACAATTATCAAAACTGATAGGAGAAAATGATGTCTATTTGCCCTACTAAAGATATTCATTCTATTTATTTAGATAATGAACTTCCGCTTTCTTATCTTAAAGAATATGAGGAACACATAAAAAATTGTCCTGCTTGTACTGCTCAACTAAACGAACTTAAAGCCCTAAAGGGAATTCTTCAGGATAACAGTAATTCTATCAACTTTACAAAAGACGAACTTGATAAAAGTTATGAACGACTACTTACAAAAATGTCGTACAGTAAAACAAAGGATGCGTCTAAAAAGATTTTTGATTTTGATGATTTTAAATCTTCAGCAAAATACATTTTGACAGGAATTGCAGCGGCGGCAGTTGTTGCGTTTATTCTGCCTGTAAGAATGAATAAATCAAATGCAAACGAAAATATTGCTTCATACCAGAATTTTGAGCCAGTTCCACGAACATCAGTTTCTAATTTTTCTGGATTTTCTCAGGGGAACGCTATTCTTTCTGCAGACACAGTAAATATTGGAAATTCACGCGAAAATATGGATAAGCCTACTCCACAGAATTTCCCTGAAGAATTTTCTGACCAAGATTTCAGAATGCACCAAGGACCAAAAGGTGAACGCTTTGAAAATCGTCCTCCAAAGTTTTCGCCACGTGAAAATTTTGCAAATTCCGCTTCAAATCAAAATATTTGCGAAGGAACTGTTCTTTCTACCTACGATTTATTTCTTCCAATGCCTGAAAGCAAAAGAAATTTACAGTTTATGCCGCAGCAAAATAACGAAAACGGATTTTCAATGGATGAAAATTAAAATTTGAGCATCTAGTAAAAATCATTAAAATTAATTTTTTAAATTCAAAAATTCACTTTTATTTCAGTGCAAAATAGAGTTAAATAAACTTAGTTCTAAGAATTGCAATTTTTGGAGCTAAGTTAAGAAAACGCAAAACTCAAATCAGTTTTAACTTTCTCATTCAATCAGATAAATAAACGGAATTTTTCAATGAACATTTTTCAGTCATATAAGGCACTTTTAAAACGTTCACCAGCAGCACGTTACATAAGCATTGCTGCTTTACTGCTAATTATAATTCTTATTACATCGATTCTTGGAAAATCAGCAAAACGAAAGCCAAGTATTTCAGAAATTGACCCAATGATTGGTTCTCCAGGCAGCGTTATGACAATAAAAGGACGCGATTTTGGAAATGCCAAAAATTCTTCTTACGTAGAAATTGCCAGTTCAAGAATTACTGCGGGCGCTTACATTTCCTGGACAGACACTGAAATCAAAGTCAAACTTCCACAAAACGTACAGGACGGACTCGTAATTGTAGGAACTTCTTCTGGACGCTCGAATCCAGAATTTTTTGCAAATGAATACGGAATTCCAGTTGTGGCGCATTCTGACCCTCAAACAACTTTTCCTTTAATCACATCAATAAGTCCTTCAAATGCGAGCGTTGGCGAAACAATTATAATTTCTGGAACAAACTTTGGCTCTTCGAGGGGAGATTCGGCTGTTTACTTTACGGCAAACAGAGATTCAGCTCAAAATCAGCTTTCAGACCAAAACCGCCAGACTTTTCAGGGAATGGAAAGTGCCTTTATTTCAGCTTCAACTTTTGACTACGATTATGAACTTTGGAGCGATACTGAAATTCACGTAAAAATTCCAGACGGTGCCGATTCGGGACCTGTTTATGTTTCTACGCAACGTGGCGACAGTTCAAACTACAAAATCAACATTGATTTTTCTGCCGGAAAAAAGAAGTATTCAAACCACAGAACTTATGTTGTTCAAATTACAGCTGATATTTCAACAGAAATTCCTGGTCAGAACTCGCAAATTTCGCTTTACATTCCGCGACCTTCTCTTTCTTCGTTTCAACCTGTGGCGGATTTGAATGACTGTAATCCAGAACCGCTTATTGCCGATGATCCAAATGATATAATTCATCAGATTCAGCTTAATCAGATTTTAAATAACAAGCAGACTTTTTCGCAGAATTTTGTTGTAAGCACTTACTCAATTTCAGCAAACATAAATTCTAAAAAAATTATGCCTTACAAAAATATTGATTCGCCAATTTACAAACTCTACACTTCGGCGGATTCCTGCATTCAAAGCGAAAATGAAACAATCAAAAATCTTGCCTACACAATTGTTGGAAGAGAAAGATATCCTGTAGAAAAAGCGCGGCTTATTTACAATTATTTAATCAATAATTTTGAAATTCTTAGTGATTTACGCTCTGGAGAATTTAATGTTTCTGAAGTAATTAGAACAAAAAAGGCAGATGCTTACGACTTTGCAATTTTATTTACCAGTCTTTGCCGTGCCGCAGAAATTCCAGCACTTCCTGTAAGCGGAATTTTAATCGAAGATGATTCCCAAACAAAACCTCACTGGTGGACGGAACTGTTTTTTGAAGATTACGGCTGGTTCCCTGTAGACATTGCACTTGCTGCCGGTCTTGACTTCGAAAGTTTTATGAACATAGAAAATCCTGCTTCTTACTTCTTTGGCAACCTAGATAATCAGCATATTGCCTTCAGTCGCGGTTGGAAACAAATAAAACCTTCTATGCTTAACAGCAAAACTGTTTACAGAGCTAGAACTTACGCATTGCAGTCAATTTGGGAAGAAGCCGGAGACGCAACTTCAAGTTACAGTTCTCTGTGGAACAATCCGGTAATAATTGGTATATATTAATGACAATTTTTAGAGACTTTCATTAATGACATCTTAAAAAAACATTTGCGGAGGAAAAATGATTACTAAAGTTTTAAGCGTAGGTGGTTCAATTATTGCACCAGACGCTCCAGATTCAAACTTTCTTTTTAATTTTACAAAAATGGCTAGTGAATGGCTTAGCTCAAATCCAGATTCAAGATTAATTCTGGTTGCTGGTGGCGGCGGTCCTGCAAGAACATATCAAAATGCTTACAAAGCAGTTGAAAAAGAATTTACTGACGCTCAAAAAAAATTGCTTTCTTACCCAGACGAAGCTTCTTTTAATTACGCCTGCGATTGGCTTGGAATTATGGCGACAAGGCTTAATGCACAAATTTTGAAAACCTGCTTCGGTTCTCTTTGCAAACAGGAAGTTGTTACTGACCCAACCGCAGTTCAGGATTTTACAGGAAAAGTTCTTGTTGCTTCAGGATGGAAACCTGGCTTTTCTACAGATAACGACGCTGTTCTTCTTGCAGAACGATTTAATGCAGATACAGTTGTAAATCTTTCAAATATCGAAAAAGTTTATACTGATGATCCGCGAAAAAATCCAGACGCAAAACCAATCGACCAAATTTCCTGGAGTAAATTTCGCGAAATGGTTGGTGATGAATGGATTCCGGGAAAAAACTGTCCGTTTGATCCAATTGCCTCAAAAAAAGCACAGCAGCTTGGCTTAACAGTAATTTGTGCTGCTGGAAAAAATATAGAAAATATCCGGGCAATTCTTGATGGAAAAAATGACTACATTGGAAGCACAATAAAAGACTAAAAAAACTGAAAGAAGTTTCGATATTTGAAGGTTTGATAAAAATACAATTTTCACTCAACAAAATAAAACGGAACTTCTTTTTGAATTTTCTTTTAGAGACTTTTTCTTAGAAAAAATGATAAATAAAATTTTTTATAAAAAATTTACTTTTATTTTATTCGCCTTGTTTTTTTTATTTACTGTAATTGGATTAAATTCCTGCGTTTCTACACAAAATGTTCAAAACAAGAGCGAATCAATTTCTCGGAATCTTACTGGAAAAGCCGTAAAAAATTCTCGTCAGCTGTACAATTTTTTTATGGCAAACAATCCGCAAGCAAACAAAAAGCTTGTTAAAAAACTTGCAAAACTTTACATCTCCGAAGCAAAAACTGAAGGAATAAACAGCGACTGCGCCTTTGTTCAAATGTGCCACGAAACTGGCTTTTTAAAATTTGGAAATCTTGTTACGCCACAAATGCACAACTACTGCGGTTTAGGCGCAATTAATGCAGAAAATCCCGGGCTCAGTTTTAAAACAGAAAAACTTGGAGTTCGTGCGCACATTCAGCATCTTCATGCCTATGCCACAAAAGAAGACGTTCTCTTAAAAAATAAATGCGTTGATCCTCGCTACAAATATGTTTCGCCACGCGGAAAATCACCAGACATTTTTGGACTTTCAGGAACTTGGGCAGCAGACAAAGAATACTCAAACAAACTCAACAGTCTTCTTGCAAGACTTGAAATTTATTAATTAAATCAAAAGGCGTCATAAAAAAATTGCAGTCAACTTTTTGAGAAGCAAAACTGTGAGCTAAACTTGAGCTTACGCACGCTTCAAGGCAGTTATAATTCTGAGCTAAAAGAGCCGCAATCATTCCACTTAAAACATCGCCACTGCCAGCCTTTGCCAAAGCATTTGTTCCATAAGGATTTACGTAGACTTTTACTGTTCCGCCAAAATTTGCGCCAATTGTTACGCTCGAACCTTTTAAAAGCAAAACCGAACCTGGATATTTTTCGCAGAATTTTTTTACAAGTTCAAAAGAATTTTCAAGAATTTCTTTTACGCTAAAATTTCCAAATCCGCAGTTTTTTAAAAGTTCAGCAAATTCTTTTGGATGCGGAGTTAAAACTAAATTTTCTTTTTTCTCAAGAATTGATGAAATCCTCTGTGAATAAAAAACATCCGCATCAAGAACGCATTTTAAATTTTTATGTTCCAGAATAAAGTCAAAATATTTTGTAAAATTTTCCTCATCTCTGCCAAGTCCCATTCCAATCGCAAGCACATTCATATTTGAAGGAAAATCCTTTACGCTCATAAGCTCGCTAGAAAAAGAAATTTCTTCGTTGTTAAGCGAAATTAAACTTACAAGACCAGCGCCAAATCTTAGCGCAGAACTTCCTGCAATTACCGCAGCACCTTTTTTTTCACCAAGTGCAATTCCCACGTGACCAAAATTTCCCTTGTTTACATTCTGCTTTTTTCTAATCGGAAGGCGCATATCAGTCTTTTCAAGTAAAAAAGCGTCTGGTTTGGAAAGTGATTCAAAATTATCCTGACTTACTCCCAGATTGCACAAAGAAATTTCCCCGGCACAATCTTTTGCTGCACTTGTAAAAAGACAATATTTTAAAGAACCCATCGTAAGAGTTTTATCTGCAATAAAAACATTTGCATCAGCATTTCCAAACTTATCAAGCCCAGATGGAAGGTCGCAGGCAATTTTTCTTGCGTCTTCAATTTTATTTATTTCAGACAAAACTGCGCTTACTTGCGGCGGCAAATTTCCATGAAATCCGCTTCCAAAAATGCAGTCAACAATAAGTTTCAAATCAATGCTTTTTTCTTCAAGAAAATTATCGAGTTCAAGAAAATCAAAAATATTTACTCCGATTTTTTTAGCGCGCTCTTTTTGAATTTTCGCAAGTTCTGATTTACCTTCGCCAAAAGAACATACACTTACTGAATATTTTTCGCACATAAGCCGACGTGCCAGTGCATAACCGTCAGCACCGTTGTTTCCGCAACCGCATAAAATCAAAACTGAAGGTCGATATAATGCAAAAGTGTTAGTTTTTTTTAGCTCTTCAAGACAAAGTTTTTCAAGCGCACAGGCTGCATTTTCCATCATCAAATCTTCTGGAATCAAAAAATTTTCCTGCGCAGCCTTATCCATTTTTCTTGTGTCAAAATATAAATTTTTCATAAAATCTTCCAAAATAAAAAAACATTCGGTTCAAAACGCTTACAAATAAAAATCTTTATCTGGCAAAGAAGACTCAAGAAATTCAGGATTCATTTCAATAAGGATATTTAAAATTTCTTCAATCTTAGGTTTCAAATTTTTTTCGCTAAGAAAAGTCAAATTTGAATCAGCAATAGATGCAGTTATAATTTTCTGCTCAAAACCAAGTTCCCTTTTTTCAAAAAAAATTCCGGCTTTTATAGGATTATTAAAAATCCAGTCTTTAGAATTTTTAAAGATTTTTAAAACCTTTTTTACGGTTCCCTTATTTTTCGAAGCAAATTCAGAATTCACTACAAGAACATAAAAAGGCAAATTTTCTTCAAGACTTAAAGATTTTTTCAGATTAGGATTTTTTTTCACCGCAAAACTTGCATAAGGTTCGTCCAAAAGCGCACAAGAAATTTTTTTATCCGCAAGATCTAAAGCCATCTTTTTTTGATCAGCATTGTATTCAAGAAAAACTTCCTCCTCTCCTTCCCCAATTTTCAAATCATTTTGTTTAAGAAAATACTTTAGAGTCAAATCGCTCAAACTGTTTTCTTCGCAAACACTTATTTTTTTTCCAGACAAATCTAAAACTGAAGTAAAATCTTCTTCCGAAACAAAAACAGACGAACAATTTTGAACAACTGCAGCAATTTTTATTGCACCAGCATTTTTTTTGTAAGTTTCAGCAGCTTTATTTACTGGCAAAACCGCAAAATCAATTTGCCCAGAAACAAGTTCAGGAATTATTTCATCATACGACAAAAATATTTCGTAAAAGGCATCTGTTTTTCCAGAAATTTCTCTTGCAGACTCCATTAAATAAGCGGCAAAAACAGCAGTTTCATCTTTCGCAAAAGCAAAATCCACTTTTTTTCTTGAAGCTAATTTTTTCTGCTGCCTTTCTTCCTCTTTCTGACTTTTTTCGAATTGCTTTTTTACAGAATCATCTTTTTCAATTTGACTTTGTTCATTGTTTTTAGAAGAAGAATTTTCTTGCTTAGAGACCTTCGTGCAACTAAAAAACATAAAAACTGCACATAAAAAAATTCCAGTTTTCTTAAAATTTTTCATATCAAAAATATAATGGGAGTCTCTAAAAATTGCAATTTTTACCAGACCGAATTTCGAATTTGTCATAAGTTTTATCGCTGCCTTTGGCTACTAGGTCGAATTTCGAGTTTTAATTAGAAAGTTACAAAAAAGGTGTAGGAAAATGC
>CAZXCR010000070.1:0-1775 GCA_964639315.1 uncultured Treponema sp.
TTTGCTCAAAATAAATAAAAATATAAAAATTGCAAAAACTCGAATTTTAACCTAAAAAAATGTTATCGAATAAGTGTGAAATATTGCGCTGATTGAGAGAGTTGAAATCAAACGGTACATTACACAAAAACTGTGTCAATTACAGATGGTGGTTTCGACAGGCTCAACTACCGGGTCTTGCATTTTCCTATACACGAGCTTTGGAATGAGACTTGCAGAGTAGGCAAAGTCTGCGGCTTTTGCTCACGCATATTCTGCGCTGGTTACCAATAGAATTTCCAGTTAAAAAAAAATCTGTTCCTTAACAAAACTTGCGCGCGTTACTGATAGAATTTTTTGTTAAGAATAAAATCTGCTCTTTAACCAAAATCCTATCAGTAACACTCCCAATCGACGTGCCGGTCTTTAGATGCTAGAAAATTTTATTTTTCGTAGAGACTTTCTCCGTCAAAAATCAAGGTTACTTCGCTATTTGGGCTTACGTAAATTGAATCGTAAGAATCTGTGTAGTAATCGCAATAACCATCAGCGTTCACATAATAATCTGGATAAATTACACGGATTCTAAAATCATAAAATCCGCCGGAGTAAAGCTTAAAATTGCAGTTAGAATCTGAATAATCGTATGAATATTCCCATGCCGTTTTCCACGAACTTGACGAATATTTTTTGTATTCAACGCTCTGAATGTAGGCGGAACGGTCAGAATCCTGGTTTTTTACAAAAATTTTTGAATATGAAGTTGAATAATTTTCGTATTCATCCAGTTCGTCCAGAAAATCTCCATCAATAAAAACACATCCGCTAAGTAAAGAACTTAAAATTACAGTGCAAAGTATCCCAAATAATTTTTTCATAATTTTCTCCTAAACAAAAAGTTTTTTACAGTTTTTTGATTCAAAATCGACTTAACTTGATTCAGTTTAGATTTAAAGCACTCAGTTTTCATCAAAGCGGATTAAGAGATGTCTAAGAGGATTCTTAATTTGGAAATGTCTTTTATATTGTATTGAAAATTGAAAATTTATGGATATATGGGTTATAATATTCAAAGATGCATATTTTTTTATACGAGGAGGCGCTTTTTATGAGATTTTTTAGACTTTGTAAAAAAACATTTCTTTTAGCCTTTGTCTTTTTTCCTATGATTTTTATGTCCTGCGATTTCAGTAATATTAAAGTTCCAAGTTCTGTGAGTGTAAAAACTGATGCAGATTTAGGACTTTACTTGGGAAAAATTGAGTACGATGTTTCTAAAATTCTTGACGAAGACACGGTTGCGTCACAAATAGGTTCAGATTTGGAAGAAGGCGTGCACGTTTATGAATATTTAGGCGATGAAAGTGAAGAAAGCAAAGATGAACCACTTACTTATCTTGTTCATTACCCAATTGCTAAAACTGAACTTAATGTTGGTAATTATTTAGATGACCTCGATTTGGATTCAGCTTTAAGTTCAAATACTTCGGGACTTAGTTTTTCACAAGACTTTTCTGTTCCTGCTGTTAATAACACAGTTTCTCAAGGTATTGAAATTGATCTTGCTGAAAAAATGGAATCTTATTCATCAAAAACTCTTAGCGACACTTTTAATTTACCAATTACAGAAAATGCAACTTCCGCATATCTTGCGGAGATTCTTGACGGTCATACAAGTATAACTTTTGAAAGCATTGCAACTCTCTATTATTCAGAAGGTTCGTCTATTGATGTTGTTTTCAACAAGACTGATTCAAATGCCTGTGGTTCAGATTTTACTTTTACTGTTAATGCAA
>CAZXCR010000070.1:1785-7643 GCA_964639315.1 uncultured Treponema sp.
AAGTTGTTGATTTTGATGATGAAGATACAATTCTTTCACAATCTGGCGATACTGATGTAAAAAACGGCGGAACAGTTTCTGTTCTAATTGGAAAAGATGTTCTTACCGAAGGACTTCCACCAAAGTTTAAGTTTATGATGGAAATTGAACTTTCAGGAACTGCAACTACACTTCATAATTACGATATTTCGATGGGAGTTTCATCAGATTCAAAAATCGAAAAAATCGAAAATATTACTGTGCATTCAGCTGATTTGCGGAGCGGAAGTGTTGACGGATTTGACGCAGATGAAAATTTTGGAATTATCACAATAAGCAATTCAGTTTCTCTTGAATCTGCTTACGGATATTTTGAAACTGCTTCCATAAATTCAGGTCATATTGCTCTTTACAATGAAGAATGTACTGCGCTTGACAGTTCTGATCTTGAACCTGAACTTGAATTTTCAATAAGCGGCTGTGGTTTAGATCTTACTATGGACGATTTTACAGAAGATTCTTCAAAGACTGGAAGATTTATAAACAAATACTGCGATCTTTCTGGTCAAACTTTGGATTTATCTTCAGTAAGTTCTGCAAGCGAGGCTGTTCTTTCAGTTAGCGGAACAGTTGCTTACGAAATTTACGGAAAATCAATAGATTTAACTTCTGTTGACACCAGCACTTTAACTGTAAATTTTAATGCGGAATCTGTAATTGAATCGCTTTGTAACGTAAAAATCGACTTTACCAGCGACAAATATTCTTCAGTAAAAACAAGTTTTTCTTTGCCTCAAACAGAAGACGGCGGAACTGCACTTCCTGAACAGCTGATTTCTTATGTAAGCAAAATAAGTTTTGGGCAGGAAAGCTCTGGCGTTTACTATAAGAGCGATGAAGACGGAGCCATTACTACAACTTTAGCAGAAGGTTTAGGACTTGTTTGCGACATAAAAAATACTTTGCCTGTAGAAATTCCTATAAAAATCACTTCAGAAATGTTTGATTTAAATCTTGAAGAAACAATTTCTAGCTCAGATGAAACGGTATCTTATTCTTGGGTCGATTATCCGCAAATAGATCTTTCTTCGTATACAAATGACGAAGCTCATTACGTAGATTTTTCTTTTGGATTCAACCTTACTGATGGCAAATATTTAACTATTGGTACAGCTGCAAATCCTTTTGTTCTTGGAAAAGACTACGAAATTGCAATGGAATTTAAAGAACTTAAAATGGACTGGGACAGCGTAACTTTGCGTTCAAGCGGTGCTTCAATTCCAGTAACGCAGAGTTTTGAAGCGTTTTCTTTGGATTCCATTCTTAGCGGATTTAACTTTGATGCAAGTACCTTCGACAACGTAAAACTTTCAACAATGGATGTTTATTTTTATATGCAAAAGCCAGCTGCAACTTCAGACAATGCGTTTGATAAGTTACTGGGCAAAATTGGCTTAAAAGGAAATGCGTATATTTCTTACGGAGACGATGGTAAACTTTATATTCTTGGTTCCGAAACAGACTCTAGCGGAACAGTTGCCTTTATTGACGAAATTGACTGGCTTGATAATGGAACTGCAGTTTCAATTGCGTCAGGTTCAGAAACTGCTGAATTTGCAGAAAATTTCCTTGATTCATCAAAATACACCTTCAAAGCGGAACTTGCTCCGGTTGTAAATGCACGTCCTGAAAATTTCAATTTTATTTCTAACTTAAACTTAACAAGTTCTGATGGAACTGATCTTGTGGTTTACAAAGCAATGATTGATTCCCTAGATTCTTCTTCAACAACAACTATGGGAATTGATATGCTTGCTTACATTCCGTTTCAGTTGGATTTAACTGGCGACGTTTCTATGGAAGTTATGGAACTTTATGATTCAGAATGGAACGGCGAAAATGCAGAAAAAGATCTTCTTAACCGCGGTGATGATTATGATTTTAGTCAGTATGAAACTTATGCTGAAATGATTAACAAATTTGAAGTTTACTACAACGTAACAAACAATGTTTTTACAAACTTTAATTTAAGTGGTTCCGTTGTGGATGCTTCTTCTGGCATAGATAAAACAATCACACTTTACACAGATTCGGGAGTAAATACTTTGGGATTTACGGGAACTGAAATAAAAAATGTTCTTGCAAATAAGCCTTTCCACCCTTCAATTACTTTAACTTTGGAAGGAGGAACCGAAACTGAACCAAAAGAACTTAAAATCAAGCGGTCTATTTTTGATGAAGGCACAGACGCAACTGTAAGTGCAAGCGTTAGTGCAAGAATTGATATTGATGGTGATAAAGAATTCGCCCTTCCTTTCTCTTTAGGAGGTTCAGAATGAAAAAATTAAATTTTACTTTTTGTATGCTGATTTTTGCTTCAAGTTTAGCTTTTGCTCAGCTTTATCCTCCAAAAAGAATTTTTGAAGCAGGAGCAGACATAAATTTTTCTGCGAGCCAAAACGCTGTTTCAGTAACAGATATTTTTGTAGAAAATCTTGTAATTGATTTTACAGAAATTGCAGAAGGTTTTAATGGCAATGGATTTATTCTGGGTGCTGATACTGACGCAGATGCTTTTTTTAACTTCAACATTGGTAAAAGATGGGGATTTGGACTTGCTGCTGATGTGAACGCAAGTATGGAATTTGGCGTTGGTCAGGGACTTTGGGATTTTCTTGCTTACGGAAACTGGAACGAAACAACCGGCGCCCCTTCAGATACAGAATTTGATCTTTCACTTTCCCTTGAATCTTTTGCGGAACTTTCAGCTCCCATAAAATTCGGTCTTAAAAATCTTGGAATAAAAGTTACGCCAACTTATTACATTCCACTGGCTTATGTTCCGTACACTTCGGCGGACATTGTGATTGCTTCAGGAAATTCGAGTAACGGAAAAACTTTAACTGCGTCAGGAACTGCTGCCTTTGATTTGTACTCAATTATAAATCTTGACGGAGTTTTTACAGTAACTGACGGAACTCCAAGTTTTAATGCAGAAACTCTTTCTGAAACTTTTTCAGATATGCTTTCAAATGCAGGTTCGGCAGCTATTGAACTTTTGCAAAGCGGCGGTTTGAGCGTGGGAATTTGCGCTGATTATCCTATTTTTAACAGTTTAACGCTTGGAGTTTACGCTGATGTTCCAATTTCTGCCGGAAAACTTTCTTACAAAGCAAGCGGAACTGTTACGGCAACCGCTGATGTTGACGGACTTCTTGATTCTGTTTCTGAAAGTTTGTCTTCTTCATCAGATTCTACTTCGGACACTTCTACTTCAGACACTTCAAGTTCTGATACCTCAACTTCAGATACATCAACTTCCGAAGATACTAGTTCAAGTTCAGAACTTTACAGCATTGATTATTCTGTAAGCGATATTACATATTCCGAACTTGAAGAAGCGTATTCTGTTAGAAAACCATTGCGTCTTGGTGCAGAAGCGGCTTGGCGTCCTTTTGGTTCGTGGTTTACAATCCGCGGAATGCTCGGCTATGCTGCACGAAATCCTTTTGGCGAAGACTGGAACTGGAAAAAGTCTATGTTTATGGAATACAGTGCTGGAGTTGATGTTTCGCTTTTGTATGTGCTAAGAATTTATGCATCTACTTCTTATATTGATAAAGTTTTTGCTCAGCAGCTTGGACTTGGAATCAATCTTAGAGCCACAGAATTGACTGTAAAAATTGCTTCGAGTGGAACAAGTCTTGCGCAGTCATTTTCTTTAGGCGGAGCAAAGGCGGCTGTTGGTATAACTGTAGGCTTTTAGTCAGGGAAATTTTTGAAAATAAATTTTTAACAGATGCCCTTTACTAAATGCCACAACTTTTGAATTTTAAGAACTTTTGAGAATTTGGTTCAGAGCCAAGTTTTTGAAAGTTCTTTTTTGTTTTAAATGACAGAAGTTTTTTAAAGTTATATAATCGCTTTGTTTTTGTGATATTTTTTTACAGAACGTTATTTTTTTTATGTAAGGGAAAAAAATGAACAAGATTATTGAAAAACGTCAGTTGTCAGAAAATGTGTATTACATGAAATTTGAAGCGGCTGATATTGCAAAAAACCGTAAGGCCGGTCAGTTTTTAATTGTGCAGGTTGATACGGAATTTGGAGAGCGAATTCCTTTGACTATTGCAGATGCAAATGCAGAAGAAGGATGGGTTGCCATTGCATTTCAGCCAGTTGGTGCTTCTACATATAAACTTTCTCAGCTAAAAGAAGGGGATTATTTAGGTGGCGTTTTGGGTCCTTTGGGAACTCCTACTCACATTCAGAAATATGACCGCCCAGTTGTGTGTGTTGGTGGCGGATTTGGAACAGCACCACTTTATCCTATTGTTCAGGCTTTAAAGGCAGCTGGTAACAAGGTAATTTTGATTGAAGGTGCGCGCACAAAAGATTTACTCATTTTTGTTGATGAAATGAAAGCAGTTTGTGACGAAGTTATTATCTGTACTGACGATGGTTCGGAAGGCGAAAAGTGCGTTACTACAGTTCCTTTGGAGCGACTTTGTCAGAGTGATGTTCCGCCGGCAGAAGTAATTGCCATTGGACCGCCAGTAATGATGAAATTCTGTGCCCTTACTACAAAAAAATACAATATAAAAACCACAGTTTCTCTAAATACAATTATGATTGACGGAACCGGAATGTGCGGCGGATGCCGTGTAAGCGTTGGCGGTGAAACAAAGTTTGTTTGTGTTGATGGTCCAGATTTTGATGCACATCAGGTTGACTGGGATAATATGATGCTCCGTATGAAGAGTTTTAAAACTCAAGAAACTGAAGCATTTCATAAGTGCAAGATGGAAGCCGAAGCAGCTAAACTTGCAAATCAGCAATAGTTTTTGGAGAAAAAAATGTCAGAACATATCAGTGCAGATAAATTAAAAGAAATGGCTGTTGAAGAATATTCAAAGCTCGAGGCGAAACTTGCGTCAGGTTCGCTTACAAATAAAGACAGAATGGCAATTCCTCAGCAAGATATGCCGTCTGGGGAACCTTTGGTACGTGCCAGAGAAATGTCTGAAGTTGCGCTCGGTTACACAAAGGAACAGGCAGTTGTTGAAGCAAACCGCTGTCTTCAGTGTAAAAATAAACCTTGCGTAAGCGGATGTCCGGTAAATGTTCAGATTCCGGATTTTATTGCTTGTGTTGCAAAGGGCGAATTTAAAAAGGCTGTTGACGTTATTAAGCAGACAAATCTTTTGCCAGCTATTTGCGGTCGTGTTTGTCCTCAGGAAAAGCAGTGTCAGGGTCAGTGTACTGTAGGAAAAGTTTATAAATCTGCGGAAAAATCAGTAAGCATTGGACGTCTTGAACGCTTTGTTGCTGATTATGAGCGCAATAATAATCTTGAAACTGTAGCTAGTGTGGCTGCTCCTACAGGAAAAAAAGTTGCAGTAATCGGTTCTGGACCGGCAGGTTTAACTGTTGCAGCTGACTGTCGCCGTGCAGGTCATGAAGTTACTGTTTTTGAAGCTTTCCAGAAGGCTGGCGGCGTAATGGTTTATGGAATTCCAGAATTCCGTCTGCCAAAAGCAATTGTTCAGAATGAAGTTGAAAATCTTCAAAAGATGGGCGTAAAGTTTGAATATAACTATCTGGTTGGACGCACATCTACAATTCAGCAGTTTTTAACAGAAAAAGGTTTTGATGCAGCTTTTGTAGGAACTGGTGCTGGTCTTCCAAAATTCTTTGGTATTCCTGGAGAAAACTTGATTGGTGTTTTCTCTGCAAATGAATACTTAACAAGAGCAAATTTGATGAAGGCTTATAAAAAAGGCACTGCAGATACTCCATATTACGAAGCAAAAACTGTAGTTGTTTGTGGCGGTGGAAACGTTGCAATGGATGCTGCGCGTATGGCTTTGCGTTTGGGT
>CAZXCR010000071.1:0-7599 GCA_964639315.1 uncultured Treponema sp.
TAGCGGCGCGAAGCGTTCAAAACCGAAGGTTTTGAATGAAACCGCGGAAAGCGGGCTTACTAAAAAAAAATTTCACTCGGGACGTAAAAAAAAATTGTGGCAAGAAAAAAAACTTTGCTCCAAGTAAATAAAAATTTCAAAAACTTGAATTTTAACCTAAAAGTTAAATTTCTAAAAAAAATTGTTAAGGGGAAACAAAATGGAGATTGAAACTAAGGTGATGGGAAATGTTTGTGTGAATGAGGATCATATAATAAAAATTCCATTAGGCTTATTTGGTTTTGAACAATATACGGATTTTGCTCTGCTCGAAAGTGAATATCCTCCTTTTGTGTGGCTGCAGTCTTTGCAGGATAAAGATCTTGCTTTTCTTCTGATAGATCCTTTTGAAATTATTCCAGATTATGAAGCTGATATTGATGATAAGGAACTTGCAAAAATTGGAATAACAGATCCAGCAGATGTTATGTTGATGACAATTGTTACAGTTCCGCGCGACGGTAGCCCAATTACTGCGAATTTTCAGGGACCAATTGTTATTAACAAAAAAAATCATCAGTGTATGCAGGCAATTTTGGACAATTCAAAATGGACAACAAAGCAAAATATTGTTGAAGCTGTAAAAAGAAAGGAGGGCAAATAATGCTTATTCTTTCACGCAAAATCGATCAGAAAATAAAAATAGGAGAAGACATTTCAATTACAATTATTGAAGTTCACGGAGATCAGGTAAAAATTGGTGTTGAGGCTCCAAAAAATGTAAAAGTTTTTAGGCAGGAAGTTTTTGACGCAATCCAATGTGAAAATAAAGCCGCAGCCCAAACTTCAGAATCTCAACTCAGACTGCTTTTTAAGAATTAGTCCCTGCGCGAACTGTGCGGGGTTTGCGGGCGACGGAATTAACGTTGGCATCACTGGCAAAAATTTCGGTTTTTACCAGTTTTTTTTGTCTAAAATAAGATTTTGTGCATTAAGAAACAGTTTTTTCTTAACAGAAAATTTTATTGGTAACTGGCGCGCGTGTAATGTCGAAGATTTTTTTGTTAAGAAACCTGTTTTTTCTTAACAGAAAATTTTATCAGTAACCAGCGCGGAATATGCGTGAGCAAAATTCGCAAGCTTCGGTCGCAACCTTGCAGTTCTTCACGAGTTTTGTGCCAAAACTTGCATGACCCAATGGTTACTAAAACCTAATCTTTTACGCCCTGTTTTTTTTCGAGAACAATTTCTGCCTCGCTTTTTCTAACATAAAGAGGACCGTCATAATCTTTAAGCGGTTCTTTTTTGTTTTTTATCATTTCTTCAGCAATTTCAAACAAACTTTCGCAACCGTCATTTTCCGGAGAAAAACTGTGAATCGTATAAAGCGGAGTAATTTCGTTGACCCTTTCAACAAACTGTCTTGCAGAAGGACCGCAAGCTAAAACAGATGTTTCTGGATCAATTTGCTTCAGAATGTCTTCTATGCTCTTGTCTTCTTCCGCCCGTAATTTTTCGCCTCTTACAAAAAATGCGTAAAAAAATTCATCTTCCTTTGCTTCAATCAAACTCAAAACCGTTTCAAGAGAACGATTGTAAGGATGCGCATACACTTCCAAAGACGGAATTGCATAGCAAGGAACGCCAAACGCTAAATTTATTGCTTTTAACGCACTCATTCCAAGCCTTAAGCCAGTAAAAGTTCCTGGACCTAACGTAAGGGCAGTGTAATCCAAATCTTTTGCTTCAAGATTAAGTTCTTTGCAAACAAAATCAATTGCCGGTAAAAGTTTTTCAGACTGCTTGATTCCCACATCAAGAGTAAGTTTTGCCATATTTACGCCGCTTTTTGCAGCAATAGAAATTTTAGAAACTGAACAGTCAATAGCTAATGCATTCATTTTATATCTCCGTATTTCCAGTTATCCAAAACAATAGTTCTGCTTCCGTCGTCATTCGGTGTGATTGTAATAAAAATCGTTTTCCCAGGAAGAGTTTTCTTAACTTTTTCGCTCCATTCAATAATGCACACGCCTTTTCCGTAAAGCATTTCCTCAACGCCCAGATTCAAAAAATCTTCTTCGCCGTCGAGTCTGTAAACATCCATATGGTAAAGAGGCAATTTTCCTTCGTATTCGCTGATTAAACAGAAAGTTGGGCTTGTAATATTGTCTTTAACTCCAAGACTTTCTGCAATTCCTTTAGTAATTGTAGTTTTTCCAGCCGCCAAAGTTCCCGTCATTGCAAGAACGTCACCGCTTTTTAAAAACGAACCTATTTTGCGACCAAGTTCAATAGTTTCGTCTGAAGATTTTGTATGAAAAGTCATAGTGCAAGTATATTACGGAAGTTTTCCGTTTTTGTCCATTTGATTTATAAATTCTTTAATTGATTTGCTGAGTGGAATAACTGGATAGTCAATTTCGCGTGGGAGAGGATCAAGGTCTATGGTTTTAAGACCAAGCGGATTCATTTCAATCGAGAAACTTATAGGAAATGTAATTCTTTGTGTCATAATTTCAATAACTGCGTTGGCTTTGTACCGATTTATGTAGTAAATGTAGCCTTCTTCCTTGAGTATTGAATTAATCTCCATAACTTTCATAAATTTAATTTTATCCCAATAAGTTTTAAAAAACAATAAAATTTTGAATTTGCTGAAATTTAAGCAAAAAAAGTGTTTTTTCTGGAGCAAATTTTTTTTACTTACGACCGTCCTTTCAGCCTTCGCTCCTGTTACTGACAAATTTTTCAGTTAATAAAAAATTAATTTCTTAACAAGAAGAATCTGCGAGTTTTCGCAAGAAAACTCGTGAAGCAGGCGTAAGCCTGCGACTGCCTCCACGCCGGGCTAGGCTTTTTTACCGCCCAAAATTTTTGTTAGAAAAGCTGTAAAATCCGCAAAGTTTTTTATAGCAAACCCAAAATTTACAAGGTTTTATATATTTTCCTTAAAAAAATCATTAATCGAAGAAGAAATCTGTAAAAGTCTTGGAGAAATTTCATATTCGCACAAGTCTCCTACAGTAACCGTATCCTTTGATTCATAAGCGTCTGAAAGATCTTTTACAAGAGGCGCAAAATCCTTAAAAAAATCATTAATATTTGTATTTTCACCAATTAAAAATTTTGAATATTTTTCCGGGAAAAGGGCAGTAAGACTTACCGTGTGGCAAAAAAGATTAAAACTGTCAGCAAAATTTTTAATTGCAAGGTCAGCTTCAGAATTTTTTCCAGTCTGCAAAAGAACAGGAATGTTGGCAAGTTCATTTCCATTTTTGCACAAAAGTTCAGAAACTTCTTTTAGCGAATTATCAACTTCAAACTGCGAAATCATTTTTACTTCAATTTTTGTATTTTCAGAAAATTCAAGCTTTGCAGTTTCATCATAGTCATCTGCCTGAACATTTTTTCCGTCAACAGAAATTCCCACGATTGTAGCGTTGTTATTTTCAGCTTCAAGTTCCAATGCCTTTAGAATATCGCCAATTGTTTTTTCATTTTCAAGCGTAATGTTAATTTTTTCGTTGTTAATAAAAAGTTCCATAAAAATCCCCAAATTCAAAATTCAGTAAAAACTGATAAGATGTTCCTTAGTAAAGTATCGGAATTATTTTCCAGAACCTTGATTGGTAAAATTATTTAGAGTATTTTGCTGACTTTCAAGACTGTTCAGCGTGCCTTCCATATTTGCGTACTTTGTTTTAAGTTCTATTTCTTTCTGGTCAAGCTGAGTTTGAAGCTTTGTAATTTTTGTATTTGACTGTTTTATGTTGCTTTCAAGAGCATTCGTTTTTGAAGCAATAATTCCACCGGACTGAACCCAAGAACTTAACTGCTTGTCCATTTTGTAAGCAACGCCATTGTCTACAATTAAATCGCCGTCAGAATCAAAACCAAAAAGATTTTTTACGTCATTCAGGTTGTTTTCAAGTGCAGCATCAAGTTTTTTTTCATCACATTCAAGATAGCCGCGTAACCTTGATGCATTGTAGCCGCCAGTTCCCGAACCCGCGTTTGTGCTGATTCCAATTTGGCTAAGCATAGTTATTTCTGCATTTTCAGAGTATCTGTAAGTTGAAGAATTTATGTTTTGAAGGGCTGCTTTTCCGTTCGTAAGAGTAAAGTCGCCTATAAACATTCCAAGCTTTTCTTCGTAAGCTTCGCGCTCGCTATCGGTTAAATAATCCAGTTCGCTTATGACTTCAGGTTTATTTGTACTCAAAACCGTCATTTCAGCAAGAGTTTGATTGTATTTTCCAATAAATGTGATGATTGCTTCTTTTGCGGCTTCTATATCACTTTCAACTTTTATTGTAGCTGGCTTGTCTGTTTTGTCGTGAATATGAAGTGTTAGGTGCGGAATAAGATCATCGATGTCATTTTCTGCGCGCGAAAGTGTAATTCCTTCGTACTTGATTTTTGCGTCTTTTGCAGTTTCCACAGGATGATTTGGGGCAAATCCAAGTGCTTTTGAACTGTCATACGTTTTAGGAACAGAAAGTTCAATTGTTTTTCCTGTATTCGCATTTCTTACAACAAGACTTTCTGCATCAGGATAATCTTTTAAATTAACCAAAACTTTTGTTTTTCCAGAATCTTCGTCATCAGAAAAATTTTCTGGAGAAAGTTGAGTTTCGCTGCCGTCTGAATTTTTTATAAAAAAAATCTGATTGTCATCTAAATTAACTGGCAGTGCATTTTCGCTAGGAGTAGATTTTATGCTGTTTTTTGAAAGAGAAGTTTCACTCGGATTGTTAAAAACGCTGATGCCCTTAAAATCAATTCCACCCGAAAGAGGAATTTGCGGTCCCTGATTTTGCAAATTTATTTTTTCAGTAATGTCAGAATTGCTTTTTTTGCTGGAAAATTCAAATTCAATGATTTGTTCTGCTGACTTATTTTTATCTTTAGGAATTGGAATTTCAAAACCGCCGCGTTCCTTTACTAAAATTGAATCTTTTTCAAATTTTACATTGTTTTTTGAAATTTCCGGAAGTGACTTTTGTTCCGCTAATTTTTTTTCTTCGTCTGAAAGATTTGAATTTACTACAGAATTTTTTCCTGGAGATTTTATATTTGAAAAACTCGTATCAAAATTTTCTGCCTCAGTTTTTACCGGGCTTACCATTCCAATTTCTTTTGCAAGGTCGAGTGCTGCATCTTCAAAAATCAGTTTGTTTTCTTCGCCAGTTTTTAAACCTTCAATTAAAAGGGATTTTTTTGATGCTGAAATATTTATAATGCTGGATTTGATTATATTGTTTCCACGTTTGTTAAGAGATTCGGTAAAGTCGCTTAACTTTCCGCCTTTCCAGTTAAATTCAACAGTTTTTTCACCTGTTTTAAAAATATACTTCCCAGGTTTTACTTCAAAATCTTTATTTATATTGTCGCTTAAAAATCGGTCTCCACTTGCAGCTTGCAGAACTTCAATTTTGAAAGTTCCTAAATCAGCTTCTCTGCCTGCTTCAACCGTAATTGCGTTTTCGTCTGATGAAGAAGTTATTTTGTTATTAAAAGGATTTTCGAATGAATAGAGGGTTTTTACGCTGTCTCTCAAAGTGGACATTTTCTGATTTACAGACCGCCAAGCATCCTGCTGCTTTTTGTAGTTTTCGAGGCTTGCTTCTTCACGCTCTAAAGGAATACGTTCCGAAGCCATTAAAGCCTCTACTAGCTCATTTGTTTTATATTTATTGTTAATACCAGGAATTGAAAGTCCGTCAGCCAATTTTGCACCCTTATCAAAAAAATATTCAAAGAAGATTATAATTCAAGTCAGTTTTAAAATTCTATAAAGAGAAGCCTAAAAAATACATTTTTTTCAAGATGCCCTAAATTTATTTAAATTTCCTTGTCAAAGAGTACGCCGATTGTTTGTTTCATTCTTAGCTGAAATTTTTGAAGTTCTTCAGATGGTATTTCGCGGATTGTTTCATTTGTTGAAGAATCTATAACTCTAACTACAACTCTATTTAAATCTTGATTTACATTGAATAAAAGCTTATGTCCCGAAACAATATCTGAAAGTTTTTGAAGTTCCTGAGCCGTTGCCTTAGCCGCTGCTAAATTTTCTTCCAGATTATTGCTCACTTCGGCAGCAGACGAGGGAAGATTTCCATTAGGTAAACTTAAATTTTCAATGTTTTTCTGCGATTTTTGAACAGAAAGAGAATTGTAGACTGTACGGCCATCCATTGCCTGGGTCTGTCCATTTATACTAATTGTATTCATGGTGCTTCCTCCTGAAACAAAAAAATGGGGAAGGGGGCGCAACCCCTCTCCACTTAATTTGGTGATTTCGTCAAAAAGATGACATCCAGATATCTCTTTAATTCAATCACCTAGCTATTTCTACTGGAGCAAAGCCAAAACATTCTGAGACTGACTGTTAGCCTGTGCAAGCATAGCAGTACCAGACTGAGAAAGAATTGAATTCTTTGTGTATTCAACCATTTCAGAAGCCATGTCAGTATCGCGAATTCTTGATTCAGCACTCTGCATATTTTCTGCAGCAACAGCAATTCCGTTAGATGCCAATTCAAAGCGGTTCTGATAAGCACCAAGATCAGCTCTCTGTCTTGAAACTGATTTCAAAGCAGCGTCAATTGTTCCAATTGCCATATTAGCTTCGTCAGGATTAGCAATGCTAATCTGCTCGTCAGTTCCCTGACTTCCTCTAAGACCAAGTGCCTGAGCTGTCATTGTACCAATGAAAGCAGAAACCCTCTGATCCATATTTGCACCAACCTGGAACTGCATAACTTCGTTTGTTACAGAATTCTTTGCAAAGCGACCAGTTAAAATATTCATACCGTTGAACTGTGCCTGGCTAGCAATGCGGTCTACTTCAGCAACAAGCTGGCTAACTTCAACCTGAATCTGCATACGATCTTCATCGCTGTAAATTCCGTTTGCAGACTGAACTGAAAGTTCTCTTACGCGCTGCAAAATGTCTGTAGTTTCCTGCAGATATCCTTCTGTAGCCTGAATAAAAGAAATTCCGTTCTGAACATTTCTGTTTGCCTGATTCAAACCGCGAATTTGACTGCGCATCTTTTCAGAAACTGCAAGTCCAGAAGCGTCGTCTCCGGCTCTGTTGATTTTTTCTCCAGAACTGAGTTTTTCAATGCTTCCCATCAACTGAGCATTATTAACGCCCAAAGTTCTGTTTGCAAACATTGAACTCATGTTGTGATTAATAACCATAATTTGTCCTCCATGATTTTTTCTATAAAGCTTCATGCTTTACGCCGACTGTAATGGCATCTGCCAATTGTGCGCCTCATGGCAGAAGGTTTAGTCCGTACAGCAGGAAAAGTTACTCAAGTTATGCCTTGTACAAAAAATCAAGTAACTGTCTATGCTGTTACAATCAATCAAAAGAGAACAGTTTCAAAGAACACTGACCGTATCTAAACATACGACAAATGCAACTGTTAAAACGGATTTTTTAAGAAGAAAGGAGTAGAAGAGAAGTCCGCACAGTTAGCGGGGAAATCGAAAAAAAACAATAACCCCGCTAATAAATATACTACACTATTGGAGCAAAGACAATACGCTTTGTGACTGGCTGTTAGCCTGTGCAAGCATAGCTGTTCCTGCCTGAGAAAGTAT
>CAZXCR010000072.1:0-768 GCA_964639315.1 uncultured Treponema sp.
ATATGCAGAAAGTTCAGAAAATTCCGCTCCACCTAAATTAAAATTAATGTTATCAGCGCCCGCAAAAAAACTAACAAGTTCATTTTTAGTCAAATTAAATTTAAGCTCTTTGATTCCAAGCCTTAAATTTATATTTTTAAAAAGTTCAGAAGATTCATTCCAGAATTCAATAAAGCCAGAAAGATTTAGAAAATAATCATCATTTTCTTTTTCAAAACTTAAAAGTCCGTCATTAACATAAAGATAAGGATTTTCTTTGAAAATTTTTCCATGTATGTTTTTTGCCGAAATTTCAAAATCCTTAATTTGACCTTTTGAATCGAACGAAATAGAAATATCCTCGAATTTTGTATTTTTCAGGACTTCAGGAAATTTTTCATCAGAAAAAACTACACTTCCTAAAAATCCAAATTCATAATTCGATGAAAAGAAAATTTTGTTCACAAGAAAATCAATTCCAAACAAATTAAAATTAAATTCAGTTTGGGCGCTAATTTCATCAAAAGAAATTTCCATATTTTGCAAATCAATGTTTAAAGAATTTAACTTAAGTTCATTTATATCGAGTTTTTCAGGAAACAAAAGTGAGCAGGAATCCAAACAAAGAGACGCTTTATTTTCGTAAAATTTGTATCTGATTGTTTTAAAATTAATATTCCATTCGCCAAAAAGAGTGACCGTATAATCGCAATCAATCTTAAAATCAAAATTTTCGATTCCCTTACCAAAAATGATTTTTATGTTTTGCACTTCAAAATTGAGTCCGCC
>CAZXCR010000072.1:778-7570 GCA_964639315.1 uncultured Treponema sp.
TCCAGGAAGTTCATAAGGCAAAGACACAGTTCCGGAAAACAAAAAATATTCCTTGCACATCGAAAATGAATCCACGCAAACATTCATTCCGCAAAGATCAAAAGGATCAACTCCAGCGCACTGTAAAAAGAATTCGCCATTTTCATCAATCGAAAAATTATTTATAAAAATATTTATATCCTGCTCGTAAAGCTTTATTTTTAATTTCAGTCTGTTAAATACAATTTTTGAGTTCTGATATGAAACCGATCTTGCAGAAACTTCAAACGCATTTCCCTTATACTCATAATCTTCGAGTAAACGTGTGAATCTTAAAAAAGAATTTTCCAGAACTTCAACTTCATCAAAAATAAAAGTCTGATCAAAAAGACAGGCATCCAAAGTTTCAAGTTTAAAAAATATTCCTGATTTTTTTACTTCCGTTTTTAGCAAGTTAAATTTTCGCCCCTGAACAAAAATTTCCTGAGACTGCGCTTTTTTTACGTTAGAAATAAGATTCCAATTCTTATCAAAAGTAAAATCTCCAAGTTCAATTTTCTGATTTTCAAGAATCAAATAAGCATTGCTAAGTTCAATCAAGTTATTGTTTAAATTTTTTAGATATGCAAAAATTTTATTTCCGCCAATATAAAATTCGCACAAAATATTTTCATCTTGTATTTTAAAATAACCATACTGACTTACATAAATTTTTGCTTCTTCGAGAGTTTTAAATTTTATTTTGGAATCAGAGCACACTGCACTTATTTTTATTTTGTTATCAAATTCACTGCTTTTTATATTTAACTGCGACAAAGAATTTCTTAACTTTAAGGACAAAGACTGATTTTCAAGAGGTTCAGCACTAAATTCTTTTTTAGAAAATTCTATTTTGCCAAGTTCAATACCACTATTATGATCAGTATAAAACATATTTTTTTCAGAAGAAAAACTATTTTCCTGCTGATTATATTCAGGTTCCAGAAGATAAATTTCATAGTCATCTTTGTAAATAAACGATTCAGAAGTATAATCTGCATTTTTTAAATTCACAGTTTCGTTATCGTCGAGATTAAAATTTTCAAATTGCATATTGCAAAAAATTGGAGCTCCATTATTGCCACACTCACTAAGTTCACCATAAATAGAACCAGAAAAATAAAAATCCCTTGTCCAAGCAAAATTTTCTATTTCCAGATTCCAGTTATTAAACTTTGCATTTGAAGTTTTTATTTCTGAAAGCGAGTAAGATATTATTTTTTCCTGATTGAAAAAAATTTCATTGAATAAAAATTCAAATTTCATTTTTTTTGACTTTAGCGCAGCTTCTTTTACGCACAAAGAATTTCCTGAAAAAATAATTTTATCTACACTGACTTTACAATTAAAAATATTTAGTTGTGATAAATTCTTTTCAGCGCAAATTTCACGGTCATTAAAACAAACCTTCTTAAATTCAAAAATTTGATTTTCAAACAAAACTTTGCAGTCAGCAAAAATTCCATTTTTATTTATTTTGAATTTATTCACTTCAATATCTGAACCAAAACCAAAATCGGTAGAAAAAGAATTTTTTACAGAGAATTCGCTTTTTACAAAAAAATTATTTTCATAAAAAACTTCCAGCCCCGATACATCAATTTTATTTCCGTAAAAATCACAAAAAGCATTTTTTAAATTCAATTTTAAAGAATTGTTTTCTTTCACCAGCTCTGCACTTTCAACAATAAAATCAAATCCGTAAAGATTTAAATTTATTTTTTCCAAGCTCACGTTTTTTGTGTTAAAACCGTCATTTGTAATTTCAATATTTTCAAGATTAATTTTATTTTCGTTTATCTGCACTTCTCCGGAACAAAGAATTTTTCCATCGCTACCAATTTGAATTCCAGAGAAATCGATTTTTATTCCATTAAAATAAATTTCACTCAAAAGATTTTTATCTTTATCAAAAACAGAAATTTCAGAATTAGATGAATCAAAGACTTTATTTTTGTCATCAAACTTTAAATTTTCTATGCTTATAAAAATTTCAGTGTCAGCAATAGAAGTTTTAAAAAGCAGTTCCTTGATTAAAATAAATTCTTTAATGAATAAAAAATCCTTTGCACTAGCAATTTCGCTGCCCAAGTTCACAAAAAATTTCTTATCGAAATTTTTTGAATACAAAAGATTGCCATTCAAATCAAATTTTGCTTCATCAACTTCGATTTCCTGGATTTTATTTTCACAAGCCGAATCTTCATAAATGCAGAAATTTTTCGGATGCAAAAACATTTTTGATTCAGAAAATAAAACATTATCTTTTAACGAAAATTTTAAATTCTCAGTTTCAGATTTTTCATCAGCCTCGTCTAAACTGCAAAAACTAAAATCAAAATAATCTGCCAAAAATTTTTCACTTGATGAATCGAAAATTAAATTTTCCGAGTTCAAGCGCACAAAATCATTAAGATTAAAAATTAAATTTCTATACGAAAAAATATTTTTTCCAAGATTCAGTTTACCCTTTTCTGTAAGAATTTTTTTCTGAGCATACGAAATCAAATTGTCTGGAGAAATTTTTAGTAAATCAAAATCGCAAATCCTTATTGCAAAATTTTCTGGCACAAAAAAATCTCCACAAATATTTTCTGAAGGATTTTTTGTACACTGAGTTAAATAAAAAGCATTTTCACAATTTGCATTAAAATTTAATTTTTCACAATTTTCATTTTTTAAATTGTCATAAAAAGTTAAGGAATTAAAAAAGTCAATTTCAAAATTCTTTGTAAAATTAGAATACTCCTGACATTCAGAATTAAAACTTATTTTTTCATCATATTTTATTGAAAAATTAGCAAAATTATTTTCAGCAGTTTTTGTAAAATCTTCTTCCTGACTTGAAAAATTTGCTATTTTTCCGTCAACAATGTTAAATAAAAGCTGAGTTGAAAATTTTTCTTTTTCTTTTCCATACAGAATAATTTCCAAACACAAATTTTCATCTTTCTGATTTTCATTGTTTTCATTATTTTCAGCATCAGTAAAATATTTTATCTGCTCAAAAAAATCCTTGTAAATAACAAGTTCATCATCTTTTTTAAAGCATAAAATTTCAGGAAGAAAATTGTTGCCATACACTTTTACAATAATTTCATCTTGGATCAAATTAGAGGCGGATTCATAAAATTTTGGAATTTTTATAAAAGACTCATTTATTTCTATTTCTTCAGGATTTATTGTTAAATTTACAATTTCTTCCTGCTGATTAATTTCACTAGAATTTTCTTTTTCAGCAAGGAATTCAAAAGTATTCTGATTTTCACTTTCATCATTTTTATAAGCTTCAAATTTTATATACGTGCCAGAGTTTTCGGTTTTATCAAAATAAGCCTCATTATTTTCAAGACAGCTAATTTCATTTTCATTTAATAATTCTTCGCTTGTAGAATCTTTTTCAAAGCGCAAAAGTTCTCCAGAAAAATTATTTATATTTTTGTTCCAAGTTAAAATTTCAAAATTCTCAGCACTAGATAAAAACACGCCATCGTTTTTTAGAATATAATAAATTTTATTTCCAGAAAGTCCGCTTTTGTTCTGTGCAAAAATTCTAAAAATATAATTTTTTTCAGTGTCATCAAAATTCAAATTCTTAACAAGAAATTCGTTTTCACTATCAGCTTTAAGGACGAGACTTTCGCATTTTAATTCATCAAAAATTTTTTCAGTAAAACTTTTGTTTTCTTCAAGACTGTTTCCAAGTTCTTCGCTTATTTTTTCAGTTAAATTTTTATCTGCCGGAATATATTCCAAAACAATTTTATCCAGTCCAAACCTCGAAGTCTTTCCAGAAATAACTTTTATAAATACAGAATTTTTATTTTTTAAAATTTCAGAAATTTTCGGTTCTTCAAAAATTTCAGTATCAACAAAGAAAATATTTTTTTTAATTTCACTTTCGTTAGAAGCTTCGTCCACAGCTTTTACATCAAGTTGATTTTTTCCTTCAATACAATCAAAAATTTTTATTTCACAGCCGCTAGCTTCCTCCCAATCATCAGAATTAAATCTGTAAAAATACTTTACTTTCGATTCGTTTTCAGATATTTCTTTTTCCCCGATTTTTAAGTACAAATCAGTTTTTAATAATTCACTAGAACTTTCTGAATTTTCTAATTTTAGAAAATCCTTAGAGCAAATTTTATTTCCATAATTTAGAATATCGAGATATTGAATTTCAGGTTTTACGCGGTCAATAAAAAATTCTTTTTCTCCAAAACTGCTTCTGTTTTTTCCAGCATTACAAAAAATCTTAAAGCAGTGTTTTCCATCAGCAAAATCTTCTATATTAAAAGCGTAATTTTTGTTTTCATTCTCAAAAGGCTCAATTTCTTTTTCATCAATAAAAAATTTTACTTCAAGCTGCTTAAAATGCTCACATAAAATTTCAAATGAATCTAACTTTAAAATATTTGTATTTTCAAAATCTGCAAGACTGAAATTTATTGTTGGTACCTTCGAACTAAAATAGACTTTTTTTGTTACAAGCACGGAATTTTTTGCATTATCTTCCGCATAAAAACTTATGTCCTGCTCGCCTTCTTCAAGCTCAACATAATTTCCTTTTTTCCAGTCTTTACCGTTGATTTTCCATCTGAAACTCTCAGAATTTACGCCACTTAAATTATCCGCGCACTTTACATAAAATTTCTGATCTTCGCTGATTCCAGAAAAATCTTCTACAAAAGGTTTTGTTCCGTCAATTTTTAAATCGATTTTTTTGTTACAAACATTGCCTGCCTCATCTTCGGCAAAAATCTCAAACTTGTAATTTCCGTCCTCTTTAATTTCTAAAATTTCAGGATTTGCAAGAGTTTTGCCATCTAAAGAAGCCCACTTATTTTTTATTCCACTCAAATTGTCTTCAAAAGAAATGCTGAATTTGTAATTCTGATTCCAGTCAGTTTCATCAAAACTACAAATAATTTGTGGACTCGTAGCATCAAATTTCAAATCATAAATTTCTGATGCAACCTGATTTCCCGCAAAATCCTCTGCAAAAACTTGAATATTATAAAATCCGTCATTTTCTATATCAATTTTATTTCCCGAAAAAAATTCTTTCCCTGATGAATTTAAACTGTATTTATAAGACGAAGAATTTATTCCAGACCTTTCATCTTTTGCATTAAAAATAAATTTCTTGTAAGACTTTTGCCAATTTTTATTTACAAACTGACTTAGATTTTCAAAAACAGGAGCCGTTCTATCTATAATAAAAGTTTCTTTAGTAAGTTTTGACTTATTTTCAAGAACGTCCGTTGCATAAGCGTCAACAGTATAAATTCCTTCATCAGAAAAATCGAACGAATATGAATCCGAAGCCGCTAATTTTCCTGATGAATAAAATTCATTTTTATCACCAATTTTATACCATACTTCGCTAACAGGAAGATTGTGCTCGTCCTGGTAAGAAAATTTTACCTTCAAATCATCTTTAGAAAAGAATTTATTTTTTTGATTTTTATATTTTTTTAAAGACTTTGAAGAATAACTTGTATTTAAAACTGGTCCGTTATAATCAAAATAAATATTACCGGAAATGCTTAACCTTGTAATATTCCCAGTAATATTATTACGTACTGCCATTTCGTAAATATATCGATTATCTACGATTCTTGGTGTTATAACTTCAAGAACTGTGTAAAAAATATTTTGCCGTCTTACACCAGTAAGTCCAGAATAAGACTTTACATAAACATTCGTTCCATCAATATACTTTTTTTCTGCATTTATAGACAATTCAAGTTCATTAAGATAAAAACTTTCTTTAAAATCAGAAGCAAATAAATTTCCAACACAAACAAATAAACACAAAAAGAACAAAAAGGAAAATTTATTTTTCAATATTAGTACGCCTCCACTTCAATGCAAAATATTTTCTCATCATCTGAGCAGGCAATAACGCTCTTATTCCATCTGAAAGAAGACTGAACAAGATTTCTGTAAGGAATAAGTTCTGCTGCTTTTCCACCTTCATCTAAGCGAAGAATTTGATTCTCTAGAGAAAAATAAAGCGGTTCATCAAAGCACGTAATTTTATTTTTAAATCTTTCAGAACCATAACCTCCTCCATGGCTTATTTCTCTAGGCATGTTTTCAAAGGTAAATTTGCTTTTTCTCTCTATGCCACCATATTCACAGCAAAAAGAAAGCCCCATGGAACGCTCTGGGTTTGAAAAATACAGAGTAAAAGAATCATTAAAGGTACTTCCCACAAAAGAGCCCATATATTCATACTCTTCCAGAAAATCGTAAAAATAATTTTTATATTCAATAATTTTTCCAGTTTCATTATCCTTCCAAAGGCAAAAATAAGTCCAATGGCACGTTTCCTCATCGAGCACAACAAAATCGAAACTATCATAAAAATTTCTGTAAATATTAATTTCATCAATTCCAGTATATTCCTTAAAATTTTCATTTCCGGATTTTACAAACAAAACATATATATCACTACGGGTTTTATCGTTATTAAACTTTTTTCCATAAACATATACTAGCTTATCTTCAGGATTTTCATTCTGCCCCCTAGGATTTTCACTTTGAACTCCAGAACCTCCACTTTCGTCCCCAAGAACAAATTCATCATATTTAAGAATTTGAATTTCAAAAGGCGAATCAAATTTAGATTCAAAAATATCAGGACAAAACATCAATTTATTTTCATTCTCAGCTTTTTTTGTCTCTGCCAGTTTTGGGTTAAATTTCTTTTTATTTAAAATCATCAGTTTTGAATTATATTTTTCGCCATCCAGTTCATTCATCGCA
>CAZXCR010000073.1:0-7494 GCA_964639315.1 uncultured Treponema sp.
CGGTCCTGAAAGTTCAGGAAAAACTACTTTGGCTTTGCATGCGGTTGCTGAAGCACAAAAACTTGGTGGAATTGCAGCGTATATTGATGCAGAGCATGCGCTTGATCCTGTTTACGCAAAAAATCTTGGTGTTAATATTGACGAACTTTATGTAAACCAGCCGGACACTGGAGAACAGGCGCTTGAAATTTGTGAACAGCTTGTTCGTTCCGGGGCAGTTGATATTATTGTAATTGACTCTGTTGCAGCACTTACTCCTCAAAAAGAAATTGAAGGCGAAATGGGCGATTCTGTTATGGGCGTTCAGGCGCGTCTTATGAGTCAGGCACTTAGAAAACTTACGGCGGTTGTTGGAAAAAGCAAGTGTATTGTTATTTTTATCAACCAGATTCGTATGAAAATTGGCGTTATGTTCGGAAATCCGGAAACTACAACTGGTGGAAATGCGCTTAAATTTTATTCAACAATACGTATTGAAATTCGAAGAATTGAATCTATTGATGGTAAGGGCGACGAAGAAACTATTGGAAACCGCGTTAGAGTTAAAGTTGTAAAGAACAAAGTTGCTCCGCCATTCCGCAAAGTTGAACTTGATATTTACTTTGGAAAGGGCGTTTCTGCAAGTGCTTCTTTGCTTGATTCTGCTGTAAAACATGGTCTGGTAGATAAGCGCGGTGCTTGGTACACAAGAGGTGATGAAAAACTTGGTCAGGGTAAGGAAAACGCTGTAGCGTACATTGAAAATAATGCTGACTACAGAATTCAGCTTGAACACACGCTGCGGGAAAAAATCTTCCCAGGACAGGTTCTTAGAACAAAAGAAGGCGAAGTTGTTACTGAAGAGCAAATCCGTGATTACGAAGCACAAATGAGGGCAAAGGGCGTTGGCACTGGTGGAAAAACCGACGATTCTGAAAAAGAAAATGCGCTCGAAACTGCTGCTGCTTCTTCTACAAAAGCAAAGGCTCCTTCTTCAAAAACTGCGTCCTTAGCAAAAGAAGCTTCAGAAGATAAGCCTAGTCCTTCTGACTTATTTTAAAAGATGACTGAAGTTTTAATCGGCTTAGGTTCAAACCGTCCGTATAAAAACCTTGACTGCATTCACTTACTTGCGTCTGCTTGTAAAAGAATGCAGTCTTTTTTGCATAATTTTTCGCCTTCGTCAGTGTATAAAACTGCTCCTATGTATTTAAAAGAACAAAATGACTTTTACAATATGACGGCAGGCGCCTTGTACGAAGGAAGCGCAGAATCTCTTCTTGAAGAACTCCATAAGGTAGAAAAGGAATTTGGTCGCAACAGAAAATATGAAGTCCGCAACGGAGAGCGCAGTCTTGATCTTGACATAGAATTTTTTGGAATGCAGAAAATAAATCTTCCGGATTTAATAGTTCCGCACGAAAGAATTTTTGAAAGAGCCTTTGTTTTAAAACCTTTTCTTGAACTTTTATCTGAAAATGCCGATGTAAAAAGAAGCGGGCATTTTTTAAACGAAAAATTGCCTGTAAATTCGGAAACTGTTTGCAGAAAACTTCTTGAACTTCAAGATCAAAAAATTGAACTTTGCCTTGAAAAACAGAAATTTTTGGAAATTTTAGAGTCTTGAGTTTAACATTTTGCGTCTAAAATCTTCTGCACGGTTACTATTTTGAAAAAAAATGAGGCGGATTTTATGGATACAAACGAAAACGAAACTTTAGTTCTTGAAAACGAAGCTCCTGATTCAGAAAATAAAGGGGTTCACAGAAAATTTACGGCCGGGCAGTTTGAAGGTCCGCTTGACCTCTTGTGGAGTCTTATCCGCGAAAATAAAATCAATATTTATGACATTCCGATTGCCCAGATTACAGAGCAGTTTCAGAACTATCTTGACTATGCGGTTGAACTTGATTTGCAGGACTTAAGCGAATTTTATCTTTGGGCGGCAAAACTTGCGTACATAAAAAGCAGAATGCTTCTTCCAATCGATGTAAAATATGATGATGACGAAGATATGGAAGATCCGCGCCACGAATTGGTAGAGCAGCTTATTGAATATCAGCGATTTAAAAAACTTTCTGTTCTCATTGAAGATCAGGAAGAGCAGAGTGAGTGGAGTTTTGAGCGAAAAAAAATTGAAAGAATGCTGCCTTTTGATGATGATGAATCGCAGTGGGAAAAACTTGACACTTGGGCTTTGCTTCAGGATATGCAGAAAATTTTCCGCAACATAACGAACATAAGTGCGGAAGAAAAAATTCTTAATACTTCGGATGACATTACTCCGAACGAAAAAATTGCGCTTATGAACGAGCTGCTTGAAAAAAACGGCGAGTGCCTGTTCACTGACTTAATTACGCGCAAAGGAAATGAACTTGACGTTATTTGCGCTTTTATGGCAATCTTGGAGGCCGTAAAACTTAAACTAGCGGATATTTATCAGAATAGAATGTTTGGAGATATAAAAATATGCAAGAAGCAGCAGGCAGCGTAGAACAGAGCATTAACCTTCAAAAGCAGGAAGAATCTATTGAAAAAGAAATTGCCAAAAAAGAAGATGTCTCGCTAGATAAAACTGAGGATGGTAAAAAAAATACAGAACTTCAAAGTCAGAATTTTCAAGCTGATGAAGACGAAACTGATTCAGATTCAGATGCAGATTCAGAAACTTCAAATGCTGAACAAGCGCGTTTGGAGCGTATGAATGAGTTTAGAGAAAATTTTGATGATGAAAACCGGGCAGCTTTTCTTGAATCCGTTTTATTTCTTGAAAGTGAACCGCAGTCTTCTGAAAATCTTGCAAAAATCACGCAGTTTTCCCTTGATGAAGTGAATGCGGCTCTTGATTTTTTAAAGCAGAAATACAGCGAAAAAAACAGTGGAATTGAACTTAGTCAGATTATAGGCGGCTGGATTCTTACTCCAAAAAAAGATTATTTTATGTTAGTCCGCGAGCGCTACGGAAAAAGAAACGAAGGTAGGCTTAGTAAGGCCGCAATCGAAACTCTTACAATCATTGCGTACAGTCAGCCAATCACAAGGGCAGAAATTCAAAACCTCAGGCACGTGAATGTTGACAATATGATGAGAGTCCTTCTTGACAGAAAATTTATCAAGGAAGTTGGAAAAAAAGACATTCCTGGAAAACCTACAATGTACGGAACTACAAAAGAATTTCTGGAATTTTTCCATCTTCAGAGTATTGCTGATTTGCCGCGTCTTGATGAAAAAGAAAGCGAAGTCTTTGAACTTGCCCGCTAAAAAAATCTTGTTAAAAAGTGCAGCTTTTATCAGGCAACAAAAGAACAAAAGAAAATATCAACTATGGTAGAAAAAATGGCAGAAAATAACGAAACAGAAAATCTTCCAAAAAAAGATTCAATGCGCCTTCAGCAGTTTATGGCTCGTTGCGGAGTTGCAAGCAGAAGAGCAAGTGAAGAAATAATTACAGCAGGCCGCGTAAGTGTAAACGGTCAGATTGTTACAGAACTTGGAACAAAGGTAAAAGATACAGACAAGGTGCTTCTTGACGGAAAAGAAATTTTTCTTGAGGAAGTAAAGCGTTATGTCCTTTTGAATAAGCCAAAGGGATACGTTTGTTCGCTTGCTGATGAAAAAGGTCGCCTTCTTGCATCTGACCTGCTAAAAGAAAAATACACAGAGCGTTTGTACAATGTTGGTCGGCTTGATATGTTTTCTTCCGGGCTTATAATTTTTACAAATGACGGCGATTTTGCTGCAAAACTTTCGCATCCGTCTGCGGAACTTGAAAAAGAATATATTGTTGACACAAGCGTTCCCCTGCCAAGATTTCTTGCAGAAGATTTTATGAAGGGAATTAGAATCGACAACGTTTTTTACCGCTGCAAATATGCAGTAGAATTAAATTCACACAGAATGAAAATTGTTCTTGTAGAGGGTAAAAACCGCGAAATTCGAAAAGTTTTTGAATCCAGAGAAGTTGGAATAAAAAGTCTTATGCGGGTAAGAATTGGAAATTTGGGCGTAGGAAAACTTCAGTATGGTCAGTTTCGCGATCTTTCTCAAACAGAAGTTTCCGGACTTTTAAAACTTTGTCACAATACTTAAAATTTTTGAAAATCTCATACATTTAAAAATAAAAAAGGCATCTGCTAAGAACTGAAATTTTTATCAGATGCCCAAAATCTAATTTTTTAGGAGAAAATTTTGGTTATTGCAATTGATGGCCCTGCTGGAACTGGAAAAAGCACTATAGCCCACAAAGTCGCTGATGACTTGGGCAAGATTATTTACTTGAACAGCGGAAGTTTTTACAGGGCAATTACTTTGGCTCTCATTGAAAGTTCTGATTTTTTTAAAAATGACAGACTTGATTTAAGTGATTCTGAAAAAATTCTTGAATTTGCAAAAAAGCAAAAACTTGATTACACAAATGGAAGAATGATTTTAAATGATACTGACGTTGAAAATCTTCTTCATCAGGATAAAATCGATGCAAATGTTTCGCAGTTGTCTTCAATAGTTCCTGTGCGACATTTTGTAAACGAGCGTCTCCGGCAAATTGTAAAAAATATGAATGTAATCTGTGAAGGACGCGATATTACAACAGTTGTCTTCCCTGATGCTGAATATAAATTTTATCTTGATGCGAGCATTGATGTTCAGGCAAGACGGCGCTTTAATCAGGGTGTGAGCAATTTGTCTTTTGAAGAAATAAAAAAATCAATAATTGAACGTGATAAAATGGACAAAAACAAGGCTGAAGGTTCCTTAAAAATTGCAAAAGATGCTTTTTATATTGATACCTCTGACTTGACCATTGATGAAGTTTGTGCAATAATCGAAAACAAAATAAATTTAAAAGGTACTAATTATGGAGAATAGGGAAGTGGAACAGAATGTTGCTCAGGCTTCAGACAACATTTACACACAATTAGAAGCATCAATTAATAATATGGAGCCGGTTGAAAGCGGTACAAATGTAAAAGGTACTGTTGTTGCTGTTACGGACGATACTGTATTTGTAGATGTAAACTGCAAATCTGAAGGAAAAATCCCTGTATCAGAGTTTAACGGTGAACTTCCAAAAGTCGGCGATGTAATCACAGTATTTTTAGTTGATCAATTCGGAAAAAATGGTCCGGTTGTTTCAAAAATTAAGGCTGATGAAAAACGTCTTTGGGAAGAACTAAAACTTGCGTTCGAGCAGAAAACTCCTGTTGATGGAACAATCACTTCACTTACAAAGGGTGGATACATTGTAAACCTCGGCGGTGGAATTACAGCTTTCCTCCCAATTAGTCAATCTGATCTTCAGAAAGTTGAAAAAGAAGATAAACTTCTTGGTGTAAAAGATAAATTTGTTATTGAGCGTCTTTATGGCAGCGGAAAACGCAATGTTGTTGTAAACCGCCGCAAGTATCTTGAAGAAAAAATGAACGAAAATCGTGATAAATTCTTCAAGGAAGTAAAAATTGGCGACACTGTAAAAGGTGTTGTAAAATCATTTACAAGTTTTGGTGCATTTATTGATTTAGGCGGATTTGACGGTCTTCTTCATATTAATGATATGTCTTGGGGACACGTTACACGTCCAAAGGATTTCGTAAAGAAAGGACAGGAAATCGAACTTAAAGTTATCCGTCTTGATTCTGAAGGAAAAAGAATTAATCTTTCACTTAAGCATTTTACAGAAGATCCTTGGGTTCATTTCGAAGAAAAGTATCACGTAAATGATATTGCAAAGGGTAAGGTTACAAAACTTACAGACTTTGGTGCATTTATTGAACTTGAAGAAGGTATTGAAGGTCTTGCTCATATTTCAGAATTCAGCTGGACAAAGAAAATCAGCAAGCCGTCAGATATGGTAAAAGACGGTGATGAAGTTGAGTGCATGATTCTTGGATACGATATTCAGGCTGGAAGAGTTTCTTTGGGACTTAAGCAGGTTACTGCAAATCCTTGGGATTCAATTGCTGAAAAATATCCTGTTGGAACAAAGCTTACTGGAAAAGTTGTAAAAATTACAAATAGAGGTGCTTTTGTTCAGCTTGAAGACGGAATTGATGCTTATCTTGGTTGCGAGGATATTTCTTGGACAAGAAAAGTTAAGCATCCTGGAAGTGAACTCAAAGTTGATCAGGAAATTGAAGTAGTTGTTCTTGAGTGTGATCCTGAAAATAGAAGCATTCGTGTTGGTGCAAAACAGGTTACAGATAGTCCTTGGGTTGCATTTGCTGAAAAATATTCAGTTGGCGATACTCTTGAAGGCGAAATTACTGCAATCAATGACTTTGGTGTTTTTGTAAAGGCACCAGAAGGAATTGAAGGACTTGTAAATAAGGCTAACTTGAGTGATGATCGTGATGTTCCTTACGAAGAGGCTGTTAAAAAATACAACATTGGCGATAAAATCAACGTTTATGTTACTTCAATCGATACAGACAAAGAAAGAGTTGGTTTTTCTGTAAAAGAGTATAAGAAAGCACAGTCTCGCGCTGAGATTTCTCAGTATATGATGTCTGGCAACAATGATGACAACGGTTATACCATTGGAGATAGTCTTAACTCAAAGGCAGATAACTAAAAATTTCAATGAGTGGAACAGATTCTATTGTAATAGACAGATTAAAAGCACTCATTGAGATAAATACCCGTATAAATTCAAATTACGGGGATATAAACCCATTACTGGTTTCAATTTTGGAATCAGTAATGTCGGTTGTAAGTTGCGAGTCTTCTTCTTTACTTCTGGTTCAGAAAAAAGACGGCTCGTTGCGTTTTGAGGTTGCTTTAGGACCTAAAGGCGCTGATGTAAAAAAAATAAAAGTCGATAAAAAAAGCATTGCTGGTTGGGTGGCGCAAAACAATCAGTCTCTTATAATCAACGACGTAAGCAATGACCCTCGTTTTAATCCAAATGTTCAGGTAAAAACAAATTATGTAAGCCGTAATATGATTGCGGTTCCGATGCGCATAAATAATGAGTGTATTGGCGTAATTGAAATAATCAATAAAAATGATAATAAGGATTTTACGCAGGAAGATCTTGCGGTTCTTGAACTGCTGTCAAATCAGGCGGCAACTGCTTATCAAAATTCTGAGGAATATGTTCTTCAGAAAATGCAGATAAATGTTTTGCAAAATGCGGTAAATGCCGGGCAGAATTATCATACTTTTGTTGCAAAAAATCCAAAAATTCTTTCGCTTTTAAAAAATATTTCACAGGCGGCAAAAACAAATTCTTCTGTTCTTATTACAGGTGAAAGTGGAGTTGGTAAGGAACTTTTTGCTGAACAAGTGCATTTAAATAGTTCCAGGGCGCAAAAGCCGTTTGTTCGTGTAAGTTGCGCTGCATTAAATTCCTCTTTGCTGGAAAGTGAACTCTTTGGTCATGTAAAAGGTGCTTTTACAGATGCTGTTTCGAATAGAAAGGGCAGATTTGAAGTTGCTGATGGCGGAACTTTGTTTCTTGATGAAATAGGCGAACTTCCGCTTGAACTTCAGGTAAAATTACTGCGGGTTCTTCAGGAA
>CAZXCR010000074.1:0-7462 GCA_964639315.1 uncultured Treponema sp.
TTTTAGGAAAATATAGAATTTCTTGTTAAGAAAAAATCAATTTCTTAACAAGAAAAATCCCGTTCTTAAATCTATTGTTCATAAAATTCAATTTCACTATAATAGCAAGTCATGAAAGGCATTATTACAGTCGTTGGCGGTGACAAAGTTGGAATCATCGCAAAAGTTTCAAACTATTTGGCTCAGCATTCAATAAACATTGCTGACATTACTCAAACTATTTTGAGCGGCAATTTTGTTATGATGATGATGGTTGACTTTGAAAAATCAGACATCGATATTGACCAGGCACGCACTGATCTTACCGCAGAAGGAAAACTTCTTGGTGTAGAAGTAAATCTTATGGCGGAAACTGTTTTCAGCGCAATGCACAGAATTTAAAATGCCTAAAAAATCAGCCCTGCATTTTAGATACGATTCTCCAGTTACGCTTAGCTTTGTTTTGCTAGGGGCTGCAATTTTTGCTTTAGATTTTTTTGTACTCAAAGGTTTTTTAACAAAAAATATTTTTTCCTGCCGAGTTTCCTCTTCAAATCAACTTCCAGAATTTGATTACAAAAATTTTTTAGATTACATAAGACTTTTTACCTACGTTTTAGGAAATTCAAATCTAAAAATTCTATTAGCAAATTCAACTTTTTTACTTTTACTCGGACCTTCCCTTGAAGAACGCTACGGAAGCGCAGTTTTACTTTTAATGATTTTAACCTCTGCCCTAGTAAGCGGAGTTTTAAACGTTTGCCTGCTGCCTTCCCCAGATTACGGCGCAAAATCAATTGTTTTTATGATGATTTGTTTAGCAGCAATTACGGCGTTTGCAAATAAAGACATTCCGCTTTCGTGGATTCTTGTTTTTATTCTTTACTTTGCACTCAGTTTAAGTTCATCTTACAAAACTGATTCCAAAGATAAATTCAATTTTTTATCATCAAGTTTAAACACCTTAACAAGTCTTGCAGGAGGAATTACAGGCTCTCTTTTTGGATTTTTAGTTTCGCCAAAAAAACGGACGGCTGCTTCAAAGACAAAAAATTCTAAATTTTCTGAAAAAACTCTTGTTGAAGAAAAATCTCCTTCAAAACAAAGGGACGAAAATTCTTCAGCACAAAAATCTTCTTCAAGCAGCGACGAAACTATAATTGGAAGCATAAAATTTTAATCCGCAAATTTTTTTTAAAGAAGCCTCGTAAATTGTAATTTTTACTATGAAAGAATCTAAAGTCAAAAATTTTGGTATTTTAACAAGCGGCGGTGATGCTCCGGGACTCAATGCCGCAATCAGAGCGGTGTGCAGAACGGCGAAAATTCAGTACGGAATGAACGCAATCGGAATCAAAAACGGCTACCGTGGACTTATTCAAGGCGATATGTTTCCGCTCGAAACAGAATCTCTTACCGGACTTTTAACTGTGGGCGGAACAATTTTAGGAACTTCGCGCGAAAAACCTTTTAAAAATCCGTCAGTAAATCCAGAAACTGGGCTTCTTCCAATCGAAGCAATCAAAGAAAACGTAAAAAAATGGAATCTTGACGCAATTGTGTGCATTGGTGGCAACGGTACAAATTCCACAGCGGCACTTTTGCAGAGGGCGGGCATAAATGTAATCGGACTGCCAAAAACAATCGATAACGACATTGTTAATACAGACGTAACTTTTGGTTTTCATACGGCAGTTGATGTTGCCACTGACGCAATTGACCGCATTCACACAACCGCACACTCTCATTCGCGCATTATGATTGTAGAAGTTATGGGCCACAAAGCTGGCTGGCTGGCACTTTATTCTGGAATTGCCGGCGGCGGAGACGTAATTTTAATTCCTGAAATTCCCTACGACAAAAATCAAATTGCAAAAAAAATTCTTGAGCGCAAAAATGCTGGCAAAAATTTTTCTATTGTAGTTGTTGCAGAAGGCGCAAAAGATTTGCAGGAAGCAGAACTCGATAAAAAATCATTTAAAAAGCAAAGAAAAGAAATGACTTACAGCATTGGCTACAGAGTTGCCCACGAACTTGAAGAAATTACAGGGCTCGAATCGCGCGTTACCGTTCTTGGCTACCTTCAGCGGGGCGGAACTCCAAGCGCCTACGACCGGCTTCTTGCAAGTCAGTACGGAACAGAGGCAGCTCATTTTCTTGCGCGCGGCGACTTTGGCAAACTTGTTGCAATTCAAAATGGAAAAATGACGGGCGTTCCTCTTGATGAAATTGCCGGCAAAATAAAATACATTCCACTTGATTCGCCTTTAATCGAATGTGCCCGAGAGTTAGGCACTTCCTTTGGGGATTAAAAAAATTCTGGAGTAAAAAAAGTGAACAATTCTTCTAAACAAGATTTTAAATGTCATTTTTGCAAAATCTGCGACGGAAAAGGCTGCATTGGCGAAATGCCGGGAATGGGCGGTCCTTTACAAAGCGCAAATTTTATTGCGAACTGCGCTGCCTGGGCTAAAATTCCGTTTGGCAAAAATAAATCCGCAATTGATATGGAAAAATCTGAACTAATCAAAAAAATCAGACTTGCGCCAATTACAGGTGCCGTAGAAAACATAGGCTATGGCGACGAAAAACAATATTACTTCGATATGATAAAGTCCTGTAGCGAAGCAAACATTGCCCTTTCTTTAGGCGACGGAACTCCAGACTTTAAGTTTCTTTGGGGAATTGACGCTGTAAAAGAACTGCAAAAATCAAATCCGCAAAAAAAAGCGGCGGTTTTTATAAAGCCCTACCCGCAAAAAACGTATTTTGAAAGGCTAGAAAAGGCTCTTCCGGTTGCCCAGATTTTTGGAATTGACATTGACAGCTACAACATTGTTACCATGCGGAATTTGGTTCATCTTGAAAAGAAAAATGCACAGCAGCTTCTTGAAATAAAAAATTTTTCGCACTCAAAAAATATTCCGTTTGCAATAAAAGGAATTTTTACTCAAGAAGATTTGGAACTTGCAAAGGAAGTTCAGCCAGACATAATCTACATTTCAAATCATGGCGGCAGAGTTGAAACTAAAAAAGGAAGCACTGCCGAATTTCTTGCGCAAAATGCTGATTTCTTAAAAAATTTCTGTGCGGAACTTTGGGTTGACGGTGGCATACGAAATTTTAACGATGAAAAAAAAGCCCTAAGTTACAATGCAGACTGCGTTCTTCTTGGCCGCCCGCTCATAAGCGCCTTGTGTAAAAATAAGGAACTGAAAAGCTTTTTCGAAACCAAGTTTTAAAAGGTGACTTTTGCGATTAATCACTTAAGCGCCACTTGAGCTTGCGAAATCAAGCTGCACGTTACAAAATATACTGCGCTGGTTACTAATAGAATTTTTTGTTAAGAAAAAAAATCACCCTAAAAATGACTTGAAATTTTTATAGAAACTGCCAGAATACCGTTAGAAAATCACTTTATCAATTGAGGAAAAAAAATGAAAAGTAATGAAAAAAAAATAAAAACATCAAAAACAAGACAGACTGTTAACTACAAAATTGCGATGACAGGAATTTTTGGCGCACTCAGCATAATTCTTGCCTTTACACCAATCGGATACATTCAGGTAGGCCCGCTCGCAATTACAATTATGCACATTCCTACAATACTTGCTACTCTTACCGCCGGCCTAATTCCTGGACTTTGCACAGGATTTATTTTTGGAATTTCAAGTTTAATTGTTGCAGCAACTTCTGGAACTGCATCGAATGTTTTTTTTGTAAACCCAATGGTTTCTGTTTTGCCGCGTATGCTTTTTCCAGTTGCAGTTTGGGGAATTTTTAAACTTTTTGATTTAATTCCGCACATGCCAAAAACCCTAAGTTCAGGATTTGCAGCAGCCATAGGAACAGCCGTTCACACAGTTTTAGTTTTAGGCGCACTCGTAATTTTTTACGGAAAAGAGCTTGGTTTTGCAACAGACAATATGCTAAACGGATTTTTTATATTTTTAGGCGGAACTTTAGCTACAAACGGAGTATGGGAAATTGTTTCTGCAACAGTTTTAACAGTTTTAGTAACCGGCGCAATTTACGGAATAAAGTCAAAAAAATCAAGATTGTCTCGTCTTGAAGCAGAACTTAACTTAAAAGACAACGAAATTTCTGAAGAGAAATAATCATCTAAGCGCCGATTGAACTTGTCGAAATCAAGCAACTTACTTTCAAATGGTGGATTCGACAGGCTCAACCACCAGGTTCCGCAAGTTTGCCGGCGGTTACTGACAAAATTCCTTGCCCCACAAAAATCTTTTTCTTAACAAAGAACCTCCGCGATTTTTTCCCGCTAGAATTGATTTTTCACTTTTGAAGCAAAACTTAGCCCGCTATGGAAGCCCGAAGTTATGCAAGCGTAAGCTTGCGCAATGAGCGATAGCGAAGGCTGGAACAGCGGCCGTAAGTAAAAAAGTACGCTCCAAAAAAAATGGAAAAATTCACTAAAATCTGCTAGAATTTGCGTAATGAAAATTATGATTATTGGGGCTGGATTTACCGGCACTCAGCTTGCAAAACGGCTTATAAACGAAAAAAACGACGTAATTCTTATTGACAGCAATCCAGATGTTGCGCACCACACAGAAGGAATTCTTGACTGCACGGTTCAGGTGGTGGAAGGTAACAATCTTCAGAATCTTGAGGACTGCGGAATTGCAAAAATGGACGCGCTGGTTGTCCTTACTGAAAATGACGAAATCAACATTGTAACTTGCTCGCTTGTAGACGCGGTTTACCCAAATCTTCTAAAAATTGCCCGGGTCAGAAATTATGCTTACTACGTAAATTCCAGGGAAGTTTCAAAATTCAAATCTAAAAAAGAAAATTCTTTTGCTCAAAATTCAAGACCGCTTTACGGAATTGACTATATGGTTCACCCCGACGTTGAAGCAGCCCAGGCGATTGTTAAGGCAGTTGAACACGGCGCAATAAGCGATGTTTTAACTTTTGGCGAAGACGACTTTGAACTTACGGCACTTGAAATTCAAAAAGACAGCAAAATGGACGGAATTGCGCTCAAAAACATAAGGCATCTTTGCGACCACAAATTTATTGTAGTTTATTTGGAAACCGAAGAAGGTGCGTGCATTCCAAGTGGCGAAACAATTTTAAAGGCAGGAAACAGAATTGGAATTCTTGCGGAAAAAGAAAATATTCAGCAGATTTTGCTTTTGTGCGGAACAAAACTCGATTCCTTAAGAAAAATTGCCTTAGTTGGTGCAGGAAAAATTGGCACTCTGGTTGCGGACTACATTATGAAAACGCGGCAGTCCTCTTTTTTTACAAGAATTTTTGGCGGGCAAAAAAAGCTTAGCCACGACTTTGTTATAATCGACAGTAACAAAGAACTTTGCAAACAGATTGCGGCAAAATATCCTTCTGCGGAAGTTTTTTGTGGCGACGCTACCGACGAAAATTTTATTCTTGAAGAAGGAATTCAAAACTTCGACCTTGTAATTTGCGCCACTCACAATCACGAAATGAATATGGTTGTTTCAGCCTACCTTGAATCTTTGGGCGTTGGCAAAACAATTTCTTTAGTTGCCCATTCAGACCTAGCAGACATTTCGCGCAAACTTGGCATCGACGTTCCAATTCCACTTCGCGACACTTTGGTTGACAGCATTATGAGTCATCTGCACGGAAAAAGCGTTACAGGAATTCACACTTTAGAAAACGGCGAATTTGAAATTATTGAATGCGACTTAAGCGAAAACAGCAAGTTAAAAGGCTGCCTCTTAAAAGACATTTCGTCTCCAGGCGACTTTCTTCTCTTACTGATTAAAAAACCCGGAAGTAAAAAATACGAACTGCCTGCGGGCAATACAGTTCTTTCGGCAGGAGATCATCTTGTACTGATTGAAAGAGCCGGCAACAAAAAAATTCTCGAAAAAATGAGTGGAATAAAATAAATGCTGTACATTGTTTTTAAAGTGATTTTTTTAATCCTCGCAATAATCGGAACAAGTTTTTTAATACCAATCACCTGCGCCCTGTGCCTAAAAGAATTTGCAGTAATTCCTTCATTTTTAATTCCAATGATTGTAAGTTGGGCAGTTGGCGCAATTTTTTTATTTACAGGAAAAAAATCCTCCACAAGATTAAGCACCAAAGCCGGCTTTGTTGTAGTTGCGCTCGCCTGGATTTTCGCAAGTTTTTTTGGAGCACTGCCGCTTTATTTTTCAGGCGCAATTCCAAACTTTACAGACGCTTTTTTTGAAAGTGTTTCGGGCTTTACAACAACCGGCGCCACAATTTTAAGCAACGTAGAATCGCTTCCCTGCAGCATAAATTTGTGGAGATGCCAAACTCACTGGCTTGGCGGCATGGGAATTGTTGCACTTACAGTAGCGCTTTTTCCAATACTTGGCGTAGGCGGATTTCAGTTAATCAAGGCAGAAACCACTGGCCCAGAAAAAGGAAAATTTACTCCAAAAATCACTACAACAGCAAAAGTCCTGTGGTTTATTTACATGGGAATGACAATAATATTAACGGTTCTTCTAAGAATTGCCGGAATGAATTTTACAGACGCCTTAAGTCACGCATTTTCCACGCTGGGAACAGGCGGCTTTTCTACAAAAAACGCAGGCATAGGCTACTACAATTCAAGCGCAATCGACATAATCATTACAATTTTTATGGCGCTAGGTTCAATCAACTTTACGCTTTACTTTTATCTTTTTACAGGAAAATTCCACGAAATAAAAGTCAACACAGAACTAAAAGCATTTTTATTGATTTGCCTTGTTTCAGCATTTATTTTAACCCTCGTGCAAGTTCCGCAGTATCACGATTTTTTAAGTTCTCTACGCTACAGTGTGTTTCAAATGTTTTCAATCATAAGCACCAGTGGATTTTCAACCGCAGACTACACAAAGTGGACTAGCGCAGCCCAAGCAATAATTTTGTGTCTTATGTTCATAGGCGGCTGTTCAGGGTCAACAGCAGGCGGCATAAAAGTTATTCGCTGGACAATCCTTGCAAAACAGTTAAAAAACGAAATTTTAAGAATGCTACATCCGCACGGAATTTACACAATCCAGTTAAACAAGCAGTCAGGCAGAAAAGACGTAGTTTATTCCGTGGCAGCATTTATGTTCGCTTACGTTATAATAATTTTTGCCACAAGCTTTTTTACGTCCCTTTTCGGAATCGACCTCTTCACATCATTCACAGGAGCCGTTTCCATGATTGGCAACGTTGGCTTAGCATTCGGCAAATTCGGACCCTATACAAATTACGAGTGGCTCCCGGCCGCAGTAAAATGGTGGTACAGCGTCGTAATGCTTTCGGGCCGTCTCGAAATTTACACAATCATAATTTACTTGTTTCCGTCCTTCTGGAAGTGATTTTTTTTGGAGCGAATTTTCCTTACTCAAAATAAAATCTTTTTCTCGCGCTCCGCGCTCGGCAGTAAATTTTATTAGAAAGCCCGCTGTCCAGGGTTGTCATTCAAAACCTGCGGTTTTGAACGGCTTCGCCGCCC
>CAZXCR010000075.1:0-5694 GCA_964639315.1 uncultured Treponema sp.
ATTTTCCTACATCTTTTTGTAAATTTTATTTAAACTCGAAATTCAGCCTGTTAAGAAGGGGAGTTTTTTGTTAAGTAAGGAATTTTTTGTTAGACAGAAAGTTTTGTTGGTAAACAGGGCGCGCGTAATGTCGAAGATATTTTGTTAACCGCCAGAATTTTTTGTTAAAAAGAAAAATTTTTATTCTCCCCTCCCTCTCACCCACAAAACATCACTATCAACTTTTTTTAAAACACAACGACTTTACCAAGTTTTTTTGATAAATACCAAGTTTTTTAGTTGAAAACCAAATAGTTTAGGGTTATAATCGTCGAAGATTCTAAAAAATCAACATTTTTTTTATTTTAGTGAGGTTTCTTTTGAAAGAATCAGTTGTAGTAGACGCAGGCAATAAACTGCAAACAATCAGTCCGGACATTTACGGACATTTTTCGGAGCACTTAGGACGCTGCATTTACGGTGGATTCTGGGTTGGTAAAGATTCTAACATTCCTAATATCCACGGATACAACAAGGCAGTTGTTGAAGCTTTTAAGGAAATCGACATTCCTAACTTAAGATGGCCGGGCGGATGCTTTGCTGATGAATATCATTGGAAAGACGGAATCGGACCTAAAGAAAACCGCAAGCGCATTATCAATACAAACTGGGGCGGAGTTGTAGAAGACAATTCTTTTGGCACCCACGAATTTTTTGGACTCTGCGATGAACTTGGCTGTAAACCGTACGTATGCGGAAACGTAGGTAGCGGAACAGTTCAGGAAATGGACGAATGGATTGAATACATGACCTTTTCTGGCGAAAGTCCAATGGCAAATTTAAGAAAGCAGAACGGTCACGAAGAAGCATGGAAACTTCCTTTCTTTGGCGTAGGAAACGAAAACTGGGGCTGCGGTGGAAATATGAGACCTGAATTCTATGCAGATCAGTATCGCCGCTATCAGACTTTTGTAAGACAATACGGTCAGGATAAAATTATGAAAATTGCTGGCGGTGCAAACGTAGACGACTACAACTGGACCGACGTTCTTATGCGCAATGCACACTGGCTTATGGACGGACTTTCGCTCCATTACTACACATACGAATATCAGTGGGGAGATTTCCGCCCTGCAACTGGCTTCTCTAAGGAAGGCTGGTACAGAATTATGAAAAACTGCTTCCGTATGGACGAACTTGTACGCCGTCACAGCGAAGTTATGGATAAATACGATCCTGCAAAAAGAGTTGCGCTCGTTGTTGATGAATGGGGCAACTGGTTCAAGCCGGAACCTGGAACAAATCCTGGATTTTTATATCAGCAGAATTCTGTTTGCGACGCAGTGGTTGCAGGAATTCACCTTAATATTTTCAACAATCACAGTGACCGCGTACGCATTGCAAATCTTGCACAGGCTGTAAACGTACTTCAGGCACCAGTTTTAACAGAAGGCGACAAAATCGTACTTACTCCTACCTGGCATGTTCTTCATATGTACAAAAAACATCAGGGAGCTACCCTTCTTGGCACAAGCACAGCTCATTCTTACTGCGGAGTTCGCGAAGTTGGTGAAAAGAAAAATGAAAATTTTGTAGTTCCTGGATTAAGCGCTTCAGCATCAGTAAGAAAATGCGAAAAATGCGGAAAAGACAAATACTTAGTTACTGTAGTAAATCCTGATGCAGACAACAGCAAGGAAGTAGAAATCAGCTTTGCAAATCTTCCTGGAAAAATTGAAAGTGCAGAAGGAAGCGTAATCACCGGTGAAAAAATGGATACAATCAATACATTTGAAAAGGGTGATGCGGTTACAGAAAAAGCACTTGCCGTAAAAATTACAGATTCTCAGACTGTAAGCATAAATATGCCTTGTCACAGCGTAATTTCTGTAGTTGTAACAGCTTAATTTTTTGAGTTCAAGAATATGTGTCCAGACTGCGAAATTAAAAATCAGCTTTCTAAAATCACAGCGGAAACTGTTCTTGAGCAGGCAGATAAAATTAAATATATAGAGGGTTTTACATCTTCAGACGAAATTTTTGAAAAAAGAATGAAAATTTGCGAAAACTGTCCTTCGTTTGTTTCTAAAATGATGTGCAGGGAAAACGGATTTTATTCAGCTTTTAAAGCTAAGATTTTGTCGGCAAAATGTCCTAAAAATTTGTGGGATTTTTTATAAAGGGGCAAGACTAAAAAAAGGACGGTTATTATGAAAACAAAAATTACGGTGGTAAAGGAATTTAAAGTTGGCAAGGTAGAAGACACCCTCTTTAGTTCTTTTATTGAACATTTAGGTCGCGCAGTTTACACAGGAATTTACGAACCAGGTCATCCAAAGGCAGATGAACAGGGATTCCGCAAAGACGTTATTGAAATGGTAAAAGATTTGAACGTTGCTTTAGTGCGCTATCCGGGTGGAAATTTTCTTTCGGGATATAACTGGAAAGACGGAATTGGGCCAAGAGAAAACCGTCCTGTAAGACTAGATCGCGCCTGGCACACAATTGAACCAAATAAAATTGGAATTGATGAATTTTATGACTGGAGCGTAAAAGCCGGAACTAAAATTATGGGCGCCGTAAATATGGGAACCGGCACAGTTCAGGAAGCAGGCGATTTAGTTGAATACGCAAATTATCCTGGCGGAACTTACTGGTCAGATTTGAGACGCAAAAACGGACACGAAAAGCCATTTGCAATTGACACCTGGTGCGTTGGTAACGAAATGGACGGCGGCTGGCAAATTGGTCATATGGATGCAGACGAGTACGGAAAAAAAGCTCGTGAAGCTGCAAAATTAATGAAGTGGACTGACGACAGCATAAAAATCGTAGTTTGCGGAAGTGCCTCAACTTCTATGCCAACCTACCCTTCTTGGGACAGAACCATTCTTGAGCACACATACGATTTTGCAGATTACATTTCAATCCACAGATACTTTGAAAATTTTGGCAATGATGATGACTTCTTGGCATCTTTCTACGATATGGATCAGTTCATTAAAACAAGTATTGCCACCTGCGATTATGTAAAAGCATTAAAGCGCGGTAAAAAAGACATAAATCTTTCTTTTGATGAATGGAACATTTGGTATCAGCAGAAACAGGAACCTCATCCGTGGATGGAAGCACCAAGAATTCTTGAAGATCACTATTCACTTTTGGATGCACTTGCATTTGGCGGAATGGCTATTACTCTTCTAAATCATGCTGACCGTGTAAAAGTTGCCTGCCTTGCACAGCTTGTAAATGTAATTGCACCAATTTTTACGGAACCGGGAAAAGGCGCTTACAGACAGTCAATTTACTGGCCGTTTAAAGACATAAGCGTTTACGGACGGGGAACTGCACTGCAGCCAGTTGTTCACAGTGAAAATAAAGTTACTGAAAAATACGGCGAAGTTCCGGCAGTAATTTTTGCAAGCGTTTTGAGCGAAGATGAAAGCAAACTTAGCATTTTTGCCCTTAACACAAGCAAAACCGACGTAAGCGAAACTGAACTTTCTCTTATGTCTTTTGGCGATTCAAAGATGATTTTTAGAACTGAACTTTGCGGAAGCGATTTGAGTGCTAAAAACAGCCTTGAAAATCCAGACGCTGTAAAACCAAGAGAAGTTCCGGTGGTTCAGGGAGAAAAAGGAACTTACACTGTAAACTTGAAGCCTGCTTCATGGAACGTAATGCGCTTTAAGTTTGAAAAATAATTTTTTAGAAAATGACCTTAAATTAAGGAATTTTTTAAAACTGACAAAATTTTTGGGGAAATAAAAAAGCACTAGACGGATTGGAGGGGCGCGAAGCGTTCGCGAAAGCGAATGAAACCCCGCAAAGCCTTTACTTGACATACTTTCTCCAAATTAAAAAAAATAAGATTTTCAGTTTGAATTTTCTGCTGTAAAATCTACTTGTGGAAAATTTAAAAGTTCTTGAACGGAATTTTTTGAATTTTCTTTTACAAAACTGACCTAATTTTTAGGAGGATAAAAATTTATGGAACTTGAAAAGTATGAATTCTGGTTCATTACGGGAAGTCAGGATCTCTACGGAGAAGAAACTCTCAAAACTGTAGCAAAAGACTCAAAGGACATTGTTGAAAAACTCAATGCCTCTAAAGCTCTTCCATGCGAACTTGTATGGAAACCTACTCTTCTTACTCCGGAAGGAATTCATCAGACGCTGGAACAGGCTAATTCTGATGACAAATGTGCCGGAATTATTATTTGGTGTCACACATTCAGCCCAGCAAAAATGTGGATTGCCGGACTCAATGCATATAAAAAACCTCTTTTACAGTTGAACACTCAGTACAATGTTGAAATTCCGTATGCCACAATGGATATGGACTTTATGAATTTGAACCAGAGTGCACACGGCGACCGCGAATTTGGTTACATTACAAGCCGCATGAACTTGCCTCGCAAAGTAATTGCAGGACACTGGTCACACCCTGAAACTCAAAAACGCATTGCTGACTGGATGAGAGTTGCACGTGCAGTTGCTGACGGAAAGAAACTCCGCTGCTTGCGCTTTGGCGACAACATGAGAGAAGTTGCAGTTACTGACGGCGACAAAGTAGAAGCAATGATCCGCTACGGATGGTCAGTTCCTTACTACGGAATTGGTGATTTAGTTGCAATTATGAACGATGTTTCTGAAGGCGACATTAACGCTCTCTTTGATGAATACAATCAGAAGTACGAAATTGTTTACGGAAACGATAAAGATTTTGTTACAAAGCAGATTAAAGAACAGGCAAAAATTGAAATTGCACTTCGCCGCTTCCTTAAAGAAAACAACGGTGTTGCTTTGTGCGACAACTTCCAGGACTTGTGGGGAATGAAACAGCTTCCTGGTCTTGCAGTTCAGAGACTTCTTGCTGACGGTTACGGATTTGGTGCTGAAGGTGACTGGAAAACTTCTTGTCTTGTACGCACTTTCAAAGTAATGACAGAAGGTCTTGTAGCTCCTGGAAAAGGAAATGCCTTTATGGAAGACTACACATACAATCTGGTTCCTGGAAAAGAAGCTGATATGGGAAGCCATATGCTTGAAGTTGACCCAGAAATTGCAGTTTCTAAGCCAAAAGTTGAAGTTCATCCGCTTGGAATTGGTGGAAAAGAAGATCCAGCTCGCCTTGTATTCGATGCAATCACAGGAGATGGACTTGTTGCAGCAGTTGTTCAGATGCCTGGAAGATTCCGCTGTGTAGTAAACGAAATCAACGTAATTCCACCGGAAGCTCCTCTTCCAAAACTTCCTGTTGCCCGCATGATCTGGAAACCTTATCCAAATCTTCAGACATCAGCAGAAGCTTGGATTTTGGCAGGAGGCGGTCACCACACAGCATTCAGCAACATCATTACTTCAGATATGCTCCGCGACTGGTGCGAAATGACCGGAACAGAATGTGTTGTAATTGACAAAGACACAAAGATTCCTTCTTTCCGCAACGAATTAAGATGGAACGAAGCTTATTTTAGCAACAAATAAGTTTTAAGTTGTCTGGTAAAGATTGCGGTTTTTGCCAGACTTCTAAATAAAACAAAATCTGCCTTAAAAACGCAGAACATTTTTTTACAGCCTGAATGAAATCTACTTGCCTTACAGTTCATTTCCTTCAGGCTTTTTTTGTTAGGGATTCTTTTTATCATTTTGGATTAGGAGAAACTTTTTTATCTACCGCACATTTTCATTTCACTGCGAATGTGCTTAAAA
>CAZXCR010000075.1:5794-7415 GCA_964639315.1 uncultured Treponema sp.
ATTTAATTCGAAAATTGATATTTTCGAATTAAATTTTTATGGGGGAAAAATGAAACCTTTGTCTAAAATAGCGTCAAAGGTTTCATTCACAAGTTTGCGCTGCAAACTTGTTTTATCTACCGCACATTCTCATTTCATTACGAATGTGCTTAAAAATTTAATTCGAAAATTGATATTTTCGAATTAAATTTTTATGGGGGAAAAATGAAAAAATCAAAATCACATTTTCTGCTTTTTACTTTAAGCCTTAGTGCGGCATTTACTTTTTTTACAGGCTGCCCTACTTCTGCCGGAAGCAACAACACTACAACAACCACAACAGAGTCTTCTACTTACAAATGCCCAAAGTACAAAGACAACTACACAAGTTTTTCATCTTGGGAAAACAAAGACAGCTGGAATTTAGCAAACGTGCATGACCCAAGCGTAGTTTTATGGAACGGCACCTACTATATGTGGGGAACAGACGCTTCTTACGGAAACGCACACGAAAATGCCTCAAGTGGCAAACATTTTCAGGGAAAATATTCTGAAAATTTAGTTGACTGGAGCTGGCTTGGAGGACCTTTTGACAGCGCACCTTCCTGGGTCGTAGAAAAGCTGAACGAAATTCGCGCAACAATGAAAACTGAAAAAGACGCAACAGATGACCAAACTGAAGAAGGCGAACTTGAACCAATTGAAGAAGATGACATCAGTTTTGGATTCTGGGCACCATGCGCACGCGTTATTACAGTTGACGGCGTAAAAAAAATCAGAATGTACTATTCAATCGTAATAGATAACTACATAAAAACTGGCGCAAAAAGTTCAACTGACTTTGACGGTTCTTGGGGAGAAAGAGCGTTTATTGGCGTATGCGAAACCACAAATCCTACAGGTCTTACAGTTGAATCAAACACCACAAAAGACTTAAGCAAGGGATGGGTTGATCTTGGCTTTGTAGTATGTTCTTCTTCGGATTTAAGCCTTGATTATTCAAGAGCAAGCACTTCAAACTGGAGCGCATATTTTTACTTTAACGCAATCGACCCTACATACTTTGTAGACGATGACGGTTCGCACTATTTGGTTTACGGTTCATGGCATTCAGGATTCGCCTTAGTACGCATAAATCCTTCTACGGGAAAAGTTGCTGCAGTTGACGGAACTGACTACCTTTCAGGAAATGTAACTGGCGACTTTACAATGGGTAATCCGTGGGCAAGCAGCGCTGATGGATTAAAAGAAAACGGCTACGGAACAAGAATTTACACCCGAAGCAATTCTAGCCGCTGGCAGGCAAGCGAAGGCCCTGAACTTGTAAAATACAACGGTTACTACTATCTTTTCTTTGCAAACGATGCATTAGACATTCCGTACCAAACCCGCGTAGTTCGCGCTTCAAACATTGCAGGTCCTTACTACGATCTTTATGGCGACAATTACACTGGCAGTAAGAACAATGGAAGTCCTCTTCCGCTCGTAACACATCCTTATCACTTTACAAGCACCACTGATTCAAAAGACACAAACGAAAACTACGGTTGGGTAGGAATTTCCCACTGTGCAATTTTTCAGGATGCAAACGGTGACTGGTTCTATATGTCGCAAGCAAGATTCCCTACAAGTGACTTAAATT
>CAZXCR010000076.1:0-7407 GCA_964639315.1 uncultured Treponema sp.
AAACCAACAATTGAAGGAGTGGTGCGGAAACCTTCAGAATTCTGAATAACAACTGGCGCACCGTTTTCCATTACTGCAACACAAGAGTTTGTTGTACCTAAATCAATACCAATAATTTTTCCCATAGTTATATCTCCTAAAAAATTTCAAAAAATTCAATCTATTCAGACTTTGGCTTAACAACCATTACCTTAGCATGACGGATAATTCGGTCTTTAAGCTTGTATCCTTTTAAGTAAACTGCAGCAAGTTGTTCTTCCGGAACATCGCCTTCCTGCATACCAATTGCCTCGTGAAGTGAAGGATCAAAAGCCTCGCCAACTTCTCCATAAGCAACCAGATTATATTTATTTTCAAGCATATTTACCATGCTTTTGTTAATCATAGTAACACCGTCTGCAATGCTTTTGGGGTCAGTGGCAGTTGCGGCAGCTTCCACAGTACGATCAAAATTATCAAGGCTTTCAAGAAGATCTTTTAAGAGATTAGAAATACCGTAGTCCCTTAAATCCTGCTGTTCCTGAAGCATACGTTTGCGATAGTTGTCAAAATCTGCGGCACGACGCAAAACCTGATCTTTCAAATCTGCATTTTCAGCAGTTAAGTCATCAATTTTTTTCTGAAGTTCCTGAATTTTAGCTTCAGGACTCTGCTCTTCATCCTTTGCAGCATCAGTTGCATTTTCAGCAGCTTCTTCCGGCTTAGCATCTTTTGCAGAAGCCTCAGTCTTTTTCTGCTCCTGCGCATCTACCTTCTGATTTTGCTCATCTTTAGGCGCAGAAGAATTTTTCTTTTCATCTTTTTCAGTTTCTTTCGTATCCATATCTAAAAAAATAATAAAATCATTTTATAGCGTCAAATTTTTTTTAATTTTTTTTGAAGCGAATTCCTCTTCTTCGACCGTTGTTCCGGCCTTCGCTGTTCGCTCATTGGCGCACTTCGCGCGCCAACTTTGGGCCTCCATAACGGGCTAGGCTTTTTTGCAAATTCAAAAATCTTATTTCTAGCGGGGGAAAGTTTTTTTTTAAGAAAATTTCCGGTTTAAAACAAAAAGCGAGCGAAAAAAACGCCCGCTAAAAAAGTGCTATTAAATTTTTGTAAAACTGCTTGGCAAAATTACAGTGCATCTCTAAAAATTGCAATTTTTAGAGGTTCTCTATAAAGAATCGTCTTGCTTTACAGAATTTTTTCGTTCATCAATTGGAACATAGGTACGCTCTGCAAGAACATTTTTGTAAGCCGGGCGGTAAATTCTTCCACCAGCAACAACTTCTTCTATTCTATGAGCGCTCCAGCCTGCAATTCGCGAAATGGCAAAAAGTGGCGTATAAAGTTCCCGCGGAATATTCAGCATTGAATACACAAATCCTGAATAAAAATCGACATTTGTGCAGATTCGCTTTTTATCTCCGTGCTTTTCGTAAACAACTTCTGGAACAAGCTTTTCAATTGTGCTGTAAAGATTAAATTCTTCAAGGCAGCCCTTTTCTTTTGCAAGAACTTCAGCCTTTGCTTTTAACAGAATTGCGCGCGGGTCACTAATTGTGTAAACCGCATGTCCCTGACCGTAAATTAATCCAGTGTGGTCAAAGGCTTCTTTGTTTGCTATTTTACGAAGATAATTTTTTATTTCAGTTTCGCTGCTCCAGTCTTTTACATTCGCTTTAATGTCGTCCATCATTTCCATAACGCGGATGTTTGCACCACCATGACGTCTTCCTTTTAACGAACCAACAGCCGCTGCAATCGCAGAATATGTGTCAGTATCAGCAGAAGAAACCACGTGTACTGTAAGCGACGAGTTGTTTCCGCCACCGTGCTCTGCGTGAAGAATTAATGCAAGGTCAAGAACTTCTGCTTCGAGGCGGGTATAATTTTTGTCACTGCGAATAAGGCGCAAAAAGTTTTCTGCTGTGGAAAGTTCAGGCTGAGGATTGTGAATGTACATAGACTTTCCTTCGAAGTAGCGGCGCTTTGCCTGGTAACCGTAAGCCGCAATTGTAGAAAAGCGCGAAATCAGTTCAATACACTGGCGCAGAATATTTGCAACACTGCGGTTTTCAGGGTCAGAATCGTAGGAATATGAAGCTAAAACTCCGCGTGCCATTTTGTTCATAATGTCGTTTGACGGAGCCTTCATAATCATATCTTCAGTAAAATTATCAGGAAGAGTTCTAAATTCGCCTAAAAGGGTTTTAAAATCATCCAGTTCACTCTGGGTAGGAAGTTCGCCAAAAATCAGCAGATAAGCGCACTGTTCAAAGCCAAACTGATGTGTTTTTTCTGCGTCTTGAACTATATCTTCAACATTGTAGCCGCGGTAAATAAGACGCCCCGGAACAGCAATTTTATTGCCGGCAGCATCAATTTCGTAACCCACAACATCACCAATTCTTGTTAAACCTACAAGAACTCCGCGTCCGTCAGCATAGCGAAGCCCACGCTTTACATCGTATTTTGCGTACAGCGAGGTGTCGATAGGGTCATTATATTCAGCAAGCCTTGTAAGTTTGTTTAAGAGAATATTGTTGATATTTTCCGTTGTTTCAAGATCTGACATTATTTCTCCGATTTTTAATTTTTTTTAGAAAGTTCAAAATGTATATTTATACAATTTTAGACGCATTTTTATGCAATATTATAAAAAAATAAGCGACGGTTTGCAATAGAGTAAAAGTTTCGGCAAGGTGCATTTTTTTTTAGATAACTTTTAAAAGTTTTTTAACGCTCCCTGCATTTTCTTTACAATAAAGGAATTAAGTCATCTGGTAAAACGTGCAGTCTTACCAGGTTTCCATAAAAAATCACATTTTGTCCAAAAAAGGAACCAAAACAAGATTCATTGCATTTTTAAGCACATTCAAAGTTGATTCAGCAAGCGCAAGACGTGCCGACGCAAGATTTTTATTTTCTTCATTCAGAATTTGGCAGTCTCTGTAGAAAGAACTGAAATTTTTTGCAACATCGTAAATATAAACTGCCATAATGCTTGGATCGTAATCTTCCGCAGCTTTTTGCACAACCGAAGGATATCTTTGAAGTTCCTTAATTAAATTCCATTCGCTTTCGTTTCCGAGCAGTGCAAGATTTTCATCAGCATAAGAAGGTTCCAGATTTTTTTCAGAAGCCTTACGCAAGATTGAAGAAATTCGCGCGCCCATATACTGAAGGTAAGGTCCTGTATTTCCGTTAAAACTAAGACTTTCTGCCGGATTAAAAAGCATATCGCGGATTGGAGTTACATTCAGCAAATAGTAATGAAGTGCAGCCAGCGCAACTTTTTCTGCAACATCGTCAGGATTTTCGAGTTCTTCATTTCGTCCCTTTTCGCTGATTGCCTTAAGTGCGTCTGCATGGAGCGAATCAAGCAAATTATCAGCATCAACTACAGTACCTTCGCGGCTCTTCATTCTGCCGTTTGGAAGATTAACAAGACCGTAGCTAAGGTGGTAAAGTTTTTCTGCCCAGTCAAAGCCAAGTTTTTTAAGAATATAGAAAAGCACCTTAAAGTGATAATTCTGTTCGCTTGCCACAACGTAAACCATTTGGTTAAAAGCCCAGTCTGAATGGCGGTAAATTGCAGTACCAATATCCTGAGTAATGTAAACAGAAGTTCCGTCTTTGCGAAGAAGAACTTTTTCCTGATTTTCGCCGTCTTTGCCCTTACCAGTAACTTCTGTAACATCAATTCGCACAGAACCGTCTTCTGCCTTAAAGAAAGTGCCTTTTTCAAGACCTTTTAGAATTTCTTCCTTACCTTTTAAATAAGTTTCGCTTTCGTAGTAAAGTTTTTCAAAACCAACGCCAGTTCTTTGGTAAGTTTCCTTAATTCCGCTGATTGCCCAGCCGTTCATTTTTCTCCAGAGAACGTGAAGTTCATCATCATCAGTGCCACTTTCCCACATTTCAAGCATTTTTTGTGCTTCGTCCAAAGCTTCTGGATGTTCTTTAGAATATTTGTCAAATTCAACATAACACTGACCCACAAAATGATCGCCTTTAATTCCAAGACTTTCTGGAGTATCGCCATTTTTTTCGTGGAAAAGTTTGTATGCCAGCATTGACTTACAAATATGAACTCCGCGGTTATTGATAATATTTACTCTGTAAACTTCCGCGCCTGCTTTTTTTAGAATGCGACTAATGCTTTCGCCAAGAGCATCGTTTCTCATATGACCAAGATGAAGTGGTTTATTTGTGTTTGGTGAAGAATATTCAATCATAACGCGGCGACCGTCAAATGGCTTTTTACCTTCCTGATTGAATGAACCAAAATCGCTACCCTGCGAATGAATTGTTTTTAGAACTTCTGTAACCGAAGAAGTTTTATTGAGCCGTACATTTACGTAAGGGCCAACTGCAAGGATTTCTCCAAGATTGCTCAAATTTTCAATGCCCGCATCTGAAAGTAAAGACGGATTTTCTGTAATTATTTGCACAGCCGATGAAGCAATTGCTGCCGGAGCCATTTTAAACATTTTTGCAAGAACGAACATAGGACAGCCAAGGTCGCCCATTTCGGGACGAGGCGGATTTTCTACGCGCATCATCTGAGACGTTATTTCTTCGCCTTCAATAGATTTTTCTTTTTTAAGCTGATTTACAGCGGCGGTTACAAGAGCGCAAAATGCCTTTTTCTGATCCATAAAATTTTCCTTAAAAATTTCCACTCGCGGCGGGAGGTTAAGACTTAGATTATCTCTAAAAATTGAAGTCTTTTAGAGGTGCCCACAATATTAAAACATCTTGATGATTTGTAAAAGATATTCATAAAAAAAATTTGTGTACGGAAAAACTCGTGGTCTTTTTGTTAAGAAATAGATTTTCGTGAGACAGGGAATTTTGTCAGTAACAGACACAAACTCGCAGTCGTTTTGCTAAGAAATTGATTTTTGCGGGACAGAGAATTTTGTCAGTAACAGCCGCTTGATTTCGACAGGCCTGGTCGGTGCTTAGATGATTAATTGCAAATAACCCGAATTTTACCCTAAAACTCAGGTGCAAGTTCGTAAATGCCGCGTACAAAAGATTTTCTTAGTTCAGAATCAAAAGCCGAAGCAGTTTTTTCGTTTTCTACCAAAAGTTTATTTTTATTTGAATAAATTGGTCCTTCAAAAACCTGTTTATTTCCGCTTAAAAGTTCAGTCTTTACATTTTCAACATAAGACTTTGTTTCGTCTGAACAGGACTTTGTAAGTCTGTCTAAATTTACAAAATCACTTTCTGGCCCACCGCAGAAATTTCTTGCTTTCCACTTACCATTTTGTGCTTTCTGGGCATCTTTAAGGTAAAAATCACTCCAGTTTATAATGACTGAGGTAAGGTAAGCGTCAATTTCTTTTCGCGAAACATAAAAAGGTGAAGGAACATTGAACGCAGTACAAAAAACTTTGTGTTTAGATGCAGTTTTTAAAACTTCGTCTGTATCAAGATAATAAGAAAGAGTGTGGCAACCGCTGTTAATCAGAAATTCAGCGCAAGCTTTTTCTTTTTGCCGATTGTTCCAGTCTTTTACAAAAACAAGGTCAATAATTGCATCTGGATTTACAGAAAGCACTCCAAGTGTAAAAGCGTTTATTCCCAGAACAACATCTTCGCTTGGAAAAGACGCCACATAGCCGATTCGGTTTCTATCAATATCTTTATCAATTTCTTCACTTTTTTTTGCAGCCACAATTCCGCTCAAATAAAGGGCAGTGCTTGTATCCGCACAAAAAGTTTCAAGATTAGGGGCAGTTTTATAAAAACCATACTGAGCAAATTTTACGTTAGGATATTTTTCAGCCATTTTGCGCACGTAAGGTTCAAATTCGTTGGCGCAGGAATAAATCAAATTACAGCCAAGATTTATAAACTCTTCAATGAGAAGTGAACAATTTTCGTCAGCAGAAACATTTTCGGCGTACATTGTGCGGATATTATTTTTTTCAAGCGCAATGCGACCAAGATTATGAGCAATGCAAAAGTCATCAGATTTTACACTTCCCGGAAAAATAAAGGCAGCAGTTAAACTGCCGGAATTTTCTGAACACGAAAAAAAACTAAACACCAGCAAAGCGCAGGCAAAAAATACGCTTTTTTTAGAAAAAAATTTCATAAGTTAATTTTATGAGGATTTCGGGTTTGGAGCAAATATTTTTTTTTCGTTTTGTGTGGGGATTTTGGATGATGGAATTTTAGTTAAGCAAAATTCCTCGACATTACGCGCACGGTTACTGACGGAATTTTCTGTTTAGAAAAGATTCCCCGCTTAGCAAAAGATTTTTTTTGTTAAGTGCCGGTTACTGACGGCAGTTTTGTTGAGAAGAAGAATTTCTCTTAACAAAAAAAATTCTCTGGCTAAGAGAAAGTCCTCGACATTACGCGCGCGCTGGTTTACAAGAAAATTTTTGTTTAACAAATAAATTTTGTTGCAAAAAGAAAACGCTTCGCTACGCCCACGCACAAAAAGCGCGCGCGGTACTCGAAGTAAAATTTCCGCTTAACAAACAAATTCCCCTGTCCAAAAAAAATCTATTGCTTAACAAAACGCCTTCACAAACTCTTTCCCGCTAGCACCGAAACTTTTGAATTTGCAGTAAAGCCTAGCCCGTTATGGAGGCCCGTAGTTGGCGCGCGAAGTGCGCCAATGAGCGAATAGCGAAGGCCGGAACAACGGTCGAAGTAAAAAAATTCGCTCCACACCGCCCCACTTGCGCAAGAAAATTGATTTGAATAAATGCACAAAAATCACTAATATTTTGGTGTTTATGAGAGACTTTTATGAAATTCTTGGCGTGAGTCACGATGCCTCGGTTGCAGAAATTAAGCACGCTTACAGAAAAAAGGCTAAACTTCTTCATCCTGACGTTACGAAGGGCGATTCGAGGGCTTTTCAGGAGCTTAAGGACGCTTACGAAACTTTGACGGATCTAAAGTCGCGGCAGCTTTTTGACGAGTCTTTTTCATTTAATAAATTTAATTTTTATTCGCAGCAGCAAAAAACTTCTTTTGACTACAGAACTTGGCTTATGGAACGCAATGACGACGAAAGTATGGCCAAATTGATTTTTTTTGATTTGATGCACAAGCGGGAAGATAATGCGGTTCTGGTTTTTAAAAAGATGAATACGGAACGCTTGAATTTTAATCTTTCTAAGTGGTTTACCCGCGAAGATTTTATGGACTACGGTTTCATTCTTGCGGAAGAACTTGTTTTGCGTAAGGAATTTTACGATGCGGTCATAATTCTTGAGCAAATCATTAAAATGGAATATTCCTACAATTATTTTAAATTCTTTTTCCCGGAAGTTCTTAATCTTGCACGTCACATTTTTAGAAATAATATTGAAGGTTTTATGAGCGAAGAACTTGCGCTTGATGCGTGGGAAAGAGCGCTGGATTTAAATCTTGGTAAGGCTGATGATT
>CAZXCR010000077.1:0-7351 GCA_964639315.1 uncultured Treponema sp.
ATCAGATACAATCAGAAGCTTCAAAAAAAACTTGAAGAACTCAGCGAACAAAAATCTGAATTAAAGGCGCTCAATCTGCCTGTAAACAAATACCGCGAGGCTTCCTACACAATTCATCTTTTGGATAAGGCAATTTTTATTTTTAACAACTACACGCAAAAAAACAGCACTGCAAAAAAGAACATAAGCGAAACTTTGCAGTCTCTTTCGAAAACTACAAAAAATTCAATCAATTACACGGAAAATTTAAAAAGTGAAATTTTACCATATCTTGAAAAAATGCAGACTTTAAAAGATGAACCTGAATCAAATAAAAAAAATATTGATGACATTGTTCTTCTTTCTTCAAAAATGATTGAAAATATAAACTGGAGTTTTGCTGAAATTGAAAAATCAGTTCAGGCAATCCAGGAAATTACTAACGCAAATAAAATTACAATCAAAGAAATTAATTCTCTTTCTGAAAAAATTTCGAACATCTGGGAAATTGTGGATCTTATAAGAAACATTGCCAGTCAAACAAAAATCATTGCTTTTAATGCTGAACTTGAAACAAACAACTCAAGCAAGGATTCTCAAAAATTTAAAAAAATTGCGCAAAGCATACGTTCCCTTGCCGACAGAACAAATTTGCTTACCACAGAAATCCGGCAGCAAATGCAGAAAATTCTTGACGAAGCAAAAAATTTAACTGCAATAAGCAGTCACTGTATGAATCTTATAAATGACGGAAACAGAATTTCTAACAATCTTTCTGAAAGTTTTTATTCAATCAATTCTTCGGTCAGCAAAACAAAAGAAATGTCTGAACTTACGAAGCAGACTTTTGAAATTCAATCAAATATTTTTACGAACATTACGCAACATCTTGAAAAAATAAAATTCGACGTCAATTGCTTTTTCGACGAAAATATAAATATTGAAAAATCAATTGACGCCCTAAAGCAGGTTACAGACTAAAATTTTCTAAAGCTAAAAAAACTTGGGGAGAAAATTAAGAATATATGAAAAAATTTCAGACACTAAATTTCACCATAAAAAGAATTTTAAATTCCATTCTGCCAAATTTTGCCTCAATACTAGTTATGTTTTTGTACTCGCTAATAAGCACAATGTCTTTTTCTAAGGCAAGAATCATAATTCTTCCTTCGCTAATAATTTTTCTTATAGGGCAGTTCATAATTTCACCTTTTATCTGCGTAATTACCTACAATGGAATTTCTGAAAAAATATTTGCTTTTTACAATTCAGAAAGTAGCGTAAAAGACCGCACACTTCTTCTTGAAAATCTTATGGTTTACCCTGTTATAAGTTTTTTGCTTACGTTTGTGTGCTTTACGGTAGGTTCAATTTTTGTTTTCTTTCTTTCAAAAAGCAGCGAACTTTCACTTGAAATTAAAATAATAAATCTTATGGAATATTTTTGTGGTTCATATTTTGCAGCCCTTTTTGCACACAAATTCACAATGAACAGTTGCACAGAAGTTGCTACAGACATTGCCGCTGCTGGAGTTGACCACGACTACGTAATGAACAGAAAATTTTTTGGCAGTTCAATGCTTGTGCAAATTTTTCTTTACATAATTATTCCGCTGTTTTTTACCGGATTTGCGAACGTAGCCATAGTTTTTGCCCAGTACGAAAACTTTTTTTCATCTACCATAAACACTGACTTTATAAATTCTCAAAATCCTGGCGACATTGTAAATTTAACTTCAAAACTAAGAATGCTTTTTACTTGCGCCTTCAATGCCTTTTTGGAACTTACGCTCACTTTTCTTTTTTACAAATCTTACTCAAAAAACACAAAGACAATGACGCAATGCCTTGAAAACATAAAAAGCAGCAATCTTTCAGGAAACGAAAATTTTCCTACATCAATTGCAGACGAATTTGGCTACTCGCTTTATCTTTCAAACAAAATGATTGAAATGTTCCGCAAAAAACTCAATCAAAGTTATACGGTAGCAAACGCAATAAAAGCTTCAACAGACAATTTGGTTCTTCTTTCAAATGAATCAAGCACAATTTCTATTGAACAGTCAACTGCAACTCAGGAACTTTCGCGCACAATGGACAGCGTAAAAAATCTTTCGCACAATATTGAAGAGCGCATTAATGAAGTAAGTTCCCTTGCGCAAAAAACTTCAAGCAGCGTAAAAGACGGCTCTGTAATTCTGAACAAAAATATTTCTAAAATGTCAGAAATTGTAGAAGCAAACAAAAATACAATCGACGGAGTTAGAAATTTAAATGAAAAAATAAACACAATCTGGGAAATCTTAAAACTTATAAACACAATTGCCGACCAAACAAAAATCATTGCTTTTAATGCTGAACTTGAATCTTCAAGAAGCTCAAAAGAAAACAAAAACTTTAAAAATGTAGCTGACGAAATCAGGCGCCTTACAAACAGCATTGTTACGAGTACAAAAGAAATCCGTGAAAAAATTTCCAGCATAAAATTTTCTTCAGATTCGCTCATTCAGTCTTCTGAAGAATGTTCAAAACTTATAAACGACGGCAAATATTTAATTCGCGGACTTGAAACTTCCCTAGAAAAAATTCAGGTTTCGGCCGGAAGCAATTCTGCAAATTCTCAGGAAATAAACGAAAAAGTAAACACGCAGACGGAAGCTTTTGAAAACATTGCATCAACAATCGCGCAAATAAACACAAGCGTTCAAACTTATTCAGTTTCCACACAAATAATTTTAGACGAAGCAAAGGCACTTCTTGAAAACGCAAAAAATCTTGAAGAAACGGCAAATCTTACAGTAAACAAGAATTTTGAAAATTCTGATTCAGCGGACTAAGGCTTGGCAAAGTAACGGGAGAAATTATGATTGGATTTATAAAAAACAAAAAAAACACAAATTTCTATTTTAAGAAAAATCTTGTATGGAACTTTCTTTTTACCCTGCTCTCTTACTGGCTTTTTATTTTTACCCAAACAAAAACTCGCCTGTCTTTTGCAGAACTTTCGTATCCGCTTTTAATTACGATTGCAAGTAGTTTTATTCTACTTTTTACAGTTTATTATTTTTTAGTTGCCCAGATTGGAAAAAATCTCGATATGAACGAGCAGTATTTTTCATCGCCAGAATCTTTAAATGAAAAAGACAGGACAAAACTTTTTGTAAACATTTCAAATTTTCCAAAAAGAATTTTTCTTATGTCGATAATTTATTATTTTGCGCAAAGTTTAATTGCACTTTTTTTAAGCGAGCAAATTCTTGACACAGGTTTTCTGTTAAAAGATATTGGAATTTTACTTTTTACACTTTTTTATGCCGCTTATTTTGAAGCCGTTTTAAATTATTCAGTAAGTGAAGCGTATTATTCAAAAATCAATGCGAAAATTTTTGCGTGCGGAATTGAAAAAAATTTAATTAAAACAAAAAAATCTTTTGGAGTTTCGCTTTCTGCAAGATGCACAATGTTTCTTGCAATGCCGGTTCTTCTTGCGGCAGTTTATACCTTCTGCATATTTTTTAAATTTTGTAATCCAGACACAACAATTGAAAAATTAATTGACCCAAGAGAAAAAATGATAATTGCGGCAGCTTTTAACTGCACAGTCGTAATTTTTCTTTCGCTTTTGTATTATCACCAGTACAGGCAGAATCTTACAAAACTTCAGGACGGAACAATAAATCTGCTAAAAGAAAACAAAGAAAAGTTCAATTTTGAAATTTCGCTCAGCAATCAAATTGAATACAATATTTATCTTCTTAGCGAAAAAATCGACATTTATTCAGACCTTGTAGACCAAACTCAAAAAATCAGCAGCAGAATTTTTGAATCCACAAATTCTCTTTCTGCAATATCAAATCAGGTGGCTATAAACTCGCAAACGCAAAACGGTTTTGTAAGCAGTTTTAAAAACACAATGAAAGATGCCTACGATCTTTCGCGCAACATTTTAAATCTTACAAACGAAGTTTCCAGCGGAACTATTGACACAAGGCAAAATGTAAAAGACGCCTTTTCAGTTCTTCAAAATAACATAAATCAAATAGATTCCATAAAAAAATCAAATCTTATTGTAATCAAAGGAATTGCCGGACTTTCTGACAAAATTAAAAGTATTGACGAAATTGCTTCCCTCATCTACAACATTGCCGAGCAAACAAAAACGGTTGCCCTTAACGCCAGGCTCGAAGCAATGTCCGCATCCAGCAGCAAAACAGATTCTGAAAGTTTTAACATAGTTTCAAACGAAATAAAAAGACTTGCAGAAAGCACAACAGAATCAATTCAGGAAATTCGCTCGTATATTGCAGGAATTCAGCAGTCTTCAAAGGAACTTTTAAGCACATCTGAAAAAAGCACCGTTATAATTCAAGAAGAATCTTCTCTTATTTCAGAACTTGAAAGTCAGTACAAGTCGATTGAAATGTCAGCAGAAAATGTAGCAGAAAAAGCAAATGACATTTCGTCTACGGTTGAAGAGCAAACGGTTTCCTTTAGGCAAATTGTAACAACCCTAAACCAAATAAGTGAATCTATTGAAAGCTTTACAAAGTCCGCGCAAACAATAAAAAGCAGCATAGAAAGCATAAATTCTGTTGCAAAAGAGCTTACGTAAGACGAAATTTGAGTTTGTTTTTTTTCACTTGGAGCACACTTTTTTACTTCAAGAAGAAATTCCCCTTCTCGCGCAAACTGCGCTCGGCTGTAATTTTTTTAGGAAGCCCGCTGTTCAGGGTTGTCATTCAAAACCTGCGGTTTTGAACGGCTTCGCCGCCCTTACCATCGGGGCTAGGCTTGGCTGGCTATATTTTTATAAATTTCTGATGAAACTCAAAATTCAACCTAATAAAAAAAATCACACAAGCGGAGTTTTTGAATTTTCGAGGGCAAAAAGAATTCTGTTCATAGCGTCAAAGGCTTCCTGTTGCAAAGTTTCGGCGCTGTCAGATTGAGAATGAAAAAGTCGCCAGGTAAGCGGAAGTTTTTCTGCAAGATTAAATTTCTGCGCTTTAAATTCACATTTATTTGTTACGAAATTTTCAAGATTAGAAAAATCCATAAGATTTTTTGCGTAAAGAAAAGCTTCTTCTTTTGGCAGCATTGTAATTGCAACTGCTGGAATTCCTACTGCAATAAAAGACGCATTGTCGCTGTAAGGAAGTGGAAGCGTAAGGTATGAATGCGGATTTGACTGTAAAAGAAGATTTTGGGCGCGCAAAAAAAGTGAATTAAACTGTTTTTTAAAATCCTCTGGAGCATTTTTTGGAACTGAAGTTTTTGAAAGAACGGCAACACTTCCTCTTCCGCAAGCATCAAAAACGTAAACGTCATCTTTTTTAATTCCAAGCCGCCTAAAAGTACTTGCAAGAGCAAAAGCGCCCTGTTCTCTTACGCCATTTTTTCCAAGTTCTTCGCCATCAGTAAAAATAATTCTTACATTATGAAATCCAATTTTATTTTGAAGCTGAACCGCCCAGTTCATTAGAATCCAGTCGGCGGCGCTGTTGTCATTTGCTCCCGGAGAATTTTCTACGCGGTCGTAATGCGCAACAACAGTTTTTATTCTAAAAGACGGATTGTATTTTTCACTGCCATACTGAACTAAAATATGCTTTTTACCGTCAATCACAATCAGATTTGAACTGACCCCATTTTTCAAAAGCCATTCCTGAATAAAGGAAGCTCGGTCAGTTTCTGGAGCAATGTAAGTAAAAAAATCAGCAGGCAAAGAAATCATAAATGAAAACTAAAAACGCTCCTTGCGGTAAGAAGAGGCAGACTGCTTTTTTCCAGGAAGTTTTTTTTCAGCAGCATTTACACGGATTTTTCTTCCGTCAAGTTCCTTTCCGTTAAACGAAAGAATTGCATTATCAGCAGCCTTTTCATCAGCAAATTCTATAAAGCCAAACCCCTTAGACTGCGAAGTATCGTTGTCGTAAATAATGTTTACGCTAAGAATTTCGCCGAATTTCTTAAATGTTGACTCAAGCATTTCCTCGTTTGTAATGTAGTTTAAGTTGCCAACATAAATTCTCTTAGACATATTTTCCCTCAGCAAAAAAATTTGCAAAGCATAAAAAACTCTGCGCGTTCATAAATTACTTTGAAAGCAAAGCCCTTGTCAAGAAAGAGCTTGTGGGCGTTTTGCAAAAAATTTAAGTTTTTTTTAGAGATTTTTAATCTGCATTTTCGCAAATAAACAGACTTTTTGTTTCTTTTTGTCCGATTTTTTTTGAAAATCTTTTTTTATTTTAATCAATGTGTTAGAATAGCAATTATGGATAAAAAGAATTTTTATAGTTTGTTGCAGTCAATTCCAAAAGCTGAACTTCATCTTCATCAGGAAGCGGTTGTAGGAAAAAAAACAATCAAAAAAGTTTACAAAAACAGCACAGGTAAAGATTTATCAGAAGAAGAGTACAAATCTCTTTTTTCCTACACGGACTTAGCTGGATTTCTTGATTCCTTTATAAAAATTCAGTCTTACGTAAAAAATATAGAAGATTTAGATTATTTTTTTGATGATTTTGAATCTTATCTTGAAAAAAACAATATTGTTTACTGCGAAACCTTTTTCAGCGTAACTTCGCACTTGAAGAAAGGCTGGAATTTTCACGAAATGATTCAAAGGGTTAGCAGTCACATAAAAAAAATAGAACAGAAAACCGGCCGCACTGTAAAATTGCTTATTGACGTAAGCCGCTCTTTTGGCGTTCAAAATGCAATGCAGAACTTAAATTATGTTCTTGAAGAAAAAAATCCTGATATTATTGGAATTGGACTTGGCGGTAACGAAAAAACTGGGCCTGCAAAAGAATATGCAGAAGTTTTTGACAAGGCTATAAAAAACAATCTTCATGTTGTAGCGCACGCCGGCGAAGTGTGTGGCTGGGAATCAATTTCTGATTCAATAAAATTTCTACACGCACAAAGGATTGGGCACGGAATTGCAGCAATTCAAAACAAAGAATTTATGGATGAATTAAAAAAGAGCCAGATTCCGCTTGAAATTTGCCCTACAAGCAATATTTTTACAAATGCAATTGAAGGTACTCTAAAAAATCATCCAGTAAAAGAATTCTACCAGAACGGACTTATGCTTACCATAAACACAGACGATCCAACATTTTTTAAAGTTTCGCTGATTGATGAATTCTGGAATCTTTACAAGGAACTTAAATTTTCTCTCGAAGATATAAAAATTCTTATCAAGAATGCGTTTAAGGCAAGTTTTATAAGCGATTCAAAAAAGAAATCTTACTGTGCGCAAGTTGATAAAGCCTGGAAAGAATGGTTTAGCGCACATCCTGAATTTGAGCAGAAGTAAGGATTTTTTTAATCAATATTAAATTTTTTACGAAAAAAGTCGCAAGAT
>CAZXCR010000078.1:0-7339 GCA_964639315.1 uncultured Treponema sp.
ACTTAAAATATCGCTTTTTTTAAGTTACCTCTAAAAATTGCAATTTTTAGAGGTTTCCTTCAATAATCGTTATAAGTCTAAAACATAGACAGTTCAACAGGAAAATGCTGATTTTTTTGGAAGCGGTCAGCACTTTTTGTCGAATATAACATTATTGACTTTTTATTACAAGTAAAATTATGAAAACGTTTACATAATCTTACTGACTGATTTTTTTGTTGAATTCTCAAATTTTGGAAAGTCAACACGTGTAATTTACACGATATTATTATACAGCATAAAACGCTTTAATGTCAGTAGTTTTTGATTTAAGAGCGAATTTCTAATTTTTGCACAAAACGGACTTTACAATTTTGTCGTAGGTTTTGTCGCTTAAGTGTTTTTTTAGGAAAACAAATAATTTTGCATAAGCTCCGGTTAAGTAGCGCGGCTTTGGATTTTTTGCAGTTGCGGCTTTTACAATGGTTTTTGCAACTATTGAAGGATTGCTTGCTTTTTTGTTTTGCGGATTGTAATTTTTTTCATAGTATTTGGCCACAGAATCAGCAGCGTTTTTAGAGTCTCCTTCGCCTGAAAATTTTCTGATGTTTTCTGCGGCAATTTTTCCCCAGTCAGTTTGAATGAGTCCAGGTTCAATTAAAATCACTTTTATGCCAAAAGAAGAATTTTCTATGCGCATTGCGTCGCTTAAAGATTCAACGCAGTATTTTGAAGCGTGATACCAGCCCAAAAATGGACTTGTAAAGCGTCCTGCCATTGAAGAAATATTTATGATTCTTCCGCCGCCGTTTTTTCTCATAACAGGAAGCACTAATTGACTTATTCTTGCCAATCCAAAGACATTAACTTCAAACTGTTTTTTTGCTTCTTCTAAGGGAACGTCTTCTATAGAGCCGCCTAAACCATAGCCGGCATTGTTTACAAGAAGATCTATTTTGCCTTCTGTTTTTATAACTTCGTTGACGCAGTTTTGTATGGATTCTTCGCTTGTTATATCAAGTGAAATTGCTTTTGCTCCCCACGCTAAAAGTCTTCCTAAAAGATCTGTGCGGCGGGCAGCTCCGTAAACCATATATCCGGCTTTTACAAGATTTACTGCGGTGTCGTAGCCGATTCCAGAAGATGCGCCTGTAACAAGAGCAACTTTTTTTGTTTTTTCTGCCATAAATTTACCCTAATTCCTTTTTTTTAGTGATGATGTAGGCACTATAATAGGTGAAATTTTGAGTTTGTTGCAAGTTTGCCGCAACCTTACGGTTACGTATGCCCACATTCGTGGGCAACACGAGTTTCGGTAAGCAAACTCGTAGAATTGCTTTGTTAAGAAACAACGCCCGCGCCGGCGTAGAAGGGCGGCTGTGCCGGCCACCGCAGCGAAGCGAGGAGGCTGAGCGTTAGCGAACCCTGGAAGGCCGGTTAACAAATAGAATTTTCGCGCAAGAAAAATAAAATTTTTAAAATATGATATAATTTTTTTATGTCTTTAAATTGCAATGAAATTAATAAAATTTTGAGCGAAATCGATTTTAATGGCGCTTTTATTCAGGAAATTACACAGACTGGATTTGATACTTTGGGTCTTAAAATTATAAATAAGGGCGATTTGTTTAACTTTTTGATTTGTACGTCGCCTTCGTCCTGCAGAATAAATCTTACTAAAAACCGTTTTACTAAAAATGATAAGCCGCTCCGCTTTAATGAGTTTTTGAAGTCGCATATTCAGGGAATGAGGATTAACGATGTGCACCAGCTTGCCCTTGACCGCATTGTTAAGATGGACGTTTCTACTTGGAAAGAGCGTTATTTTATTTACATAAGACTTTGGTCTGGCGCTGCAAATGTGATTGTTTGCGAAACTGACGGAAAAATTCTTGACTGTATGTTCCGGCGGCCTAAGAAGGGCGAAGTTACTGGCGGAATTTTTGCTCCGGAAGAAAGGCTTTTGAGCGAAGAGGAAAAATCTCTTGCAATAGAAAAATTTCCTGTGCGCGATTTTAGCAAAGTTGATTTTAGTCCGCTTTTTGAAAAAGATGGCAGGGGCGAAGAAGATGCTAGGCGCGAAGAAGAACTTAGTTTTAATGAAAAAATTGACTTTTTTTATTCTTACTATGCGTCTTCTCTTTCGCGGGAAAGTCTGCTTGTTCAGGCGGAAAAATGGTACAACGTTAAGCACAGTAAAATGCTTGCGGCACTTGAAAATTTGCTTAGCAAGAAAAAATCTTTTGAAAATGCTGCTAGCCTTAAGCACACAGGCGACTTGATTTTGTCTTTTTCGTACTTGGCAAAGGGTTCTGTTCTTGACTGCACGGACTACGAAACTGGAAAAGAAGTGCATATTCATCTTGACCCGAATTTGAGTGCTCAGGAAAATGCGGCGGTTTATTATTCTCAGTACAAAAAATCTGTTAGCGGAATGGAAAGTTTGGAGAATGATATTGAACTTGCTGAAAAATCGATTGCAAAACTTGAAAAAGAATACAATTTGATTTTGCAGGAAAAAAATGTTTTAAAACTTGAGCAGATTTTGCGTCGCGACACTCAGCCTAAACAAAAAAACGAAAAGTCTACTTGCGGTCTTCATTACGAAATTGACGGATGGACAATTCTTGTGGGAAGAACTGCGGCTGAAAATGATGAACTTTTGCGGCACAATGTTAGGGGAAATGATATGTGGCTTCACACGCGGGATTATGCTGGCGGATATGTTTTTATTAAGGCAAAAAGCGGCAAAACAGTTCCGCTCGAAATTCTTTTGTATGCGGGAAATCTTGCGGTTTACCATTCAAAGGCAAGGCGTAACGGCCAGGCGGATTTGTATTACACGCAGGTAAAGTATCTTCGACGTGCAAAAAATGGACCTAAGGGACTTGTGCTTCCTAGTCACGAAAAAAATCTTTTTGTAAAAATTGACGGCGAAAAGATGAAGCGACTTGCAGAATACGAAGCTTCTTTGCGAGATTTTTGATTTGAACTTGATTTAGTGATTTTATATAATGCTGACGGTTTGACGGTTTTTGAGAAAAATCGTGGGCTTAGAGTGATAAATTAATTAGGATGAATTTCGAGTTTAAACAAAATTTACAAAAAAGGTGAAAAAGCCTAGCCCCGATTGTAGCGGCGCGAAGCGTTCAAAAACGCAGTTTTTGAATGAAACCGCGGAAAGCGGGATTTCTAAAAAAAATTTACGGTCGGAACGTAAAAAAAATTTGTGGCAAGAAAAAGAACTTGCTCCGAATAAGTAAAAATTGAAAAAAGTCGAATTTTAACCTAACAAAAAATTTCATTGGTAACCAGCCCAATCGTAACCTAAAAAATAATTGGAGTAAAATATGAAAATAAGTGAAATTATTAAAGTAAAAAAAACAACGCTGAGTTTTGAAGTTTTTCCGCCAAAGAAACAGAGCAATTTTGAAAATGTTGTAAACACGGCACTTTCGCTTTCTTCGTTAAAACCTGATTTTATGAGCATTACCTGTGGCGCCGGCGGTGGAACAAGAACAAACACGATTGAAATCGCCCAGAAAATTGAAAATTCGCAAACTCCGGCGCTGGCTCACATTACCTGCGTGGGCAGTACGGAAGAGACTCTAAAAGAAGACATTGCGAAACTAAAAGCTGCGAAAATACAAAATGTTTTAGCTCTTCGTGGCGACATTCCGGCAGGGCAGAGCATTGAAAGCGCAACAAAAGAAAATTTGCGCCATGCAAGCGACCTTGTAGCAATCTTAAAAAAAGAAGGATTTTGTGTGGGTGGCGCGTGTTACCCAGAAGGACATCCTGAAAGTGCAAATCGTTCAGACGACATTGAAAATTTAAAGTACAAGGTTGATGCCGGAGTTGATTTTTTAACAACGCAAATGTTTTTTGATAACAATATGCTTTATTCCTATCTTTACAGACTGCATTCAAAGGGAATTCATCTTCCGGTTTTTGCAGGAATTATGCCAATTGTAAACAGCAATCAGGTTGAAAAAATGGTAAAGCTTTCTTCGGCGTATATTCCAGAGCGACTTTTAAGTATTTGCGACAAGTTTGAAAACGATCCGCTGGCAATGCGTCAGGCGGGAATTGCTTATGCAACTGAACAGATTATTGATTTGGTTTCAAACGGAGTGCGCGGAATCCACATTTACGCAATGAATAAAGTTGATGTTGTTACGGACATTGTAAAAAATATTGACAAAATAATTGAAGCCACAAATAAGTAGATTAAAATTCGAGTTTTTGCAAATTTTTTGTTTTTGGAGCGTAATTTCTTAGGCAGAAGGAATTTTTCTTCTCGCGCTCCGCGCTCGGCTGCAAAATTTATTACAAATCCCGCTGTCCAGGGTTGTCATTCAAAACCTTCGGTTTTGAACGGCTTCGCCGCCCTTACCATCGGGGCTAGGCTTGGCTAAGTGTTTCAGTACGTGAAAATATTTTTGGGTAACAAATGAATTTGCTGTGGATAGAAAAATTCTATCAGTAACCACGCCGCAAAAAGTCTGCGAGTTTTCGCAGGGAAGCTTACAACGAAATCGAAATTTTCCCTAGAATTTCAACTCCCCAAGGAATTTTCCGCTTAAACTGCGGACTTCTGCGATTCTTACAGAAAGTTTTCCGGAAGAAACATTGCTTACAAAAAAGCGCAGGCGGGTCATATCGCGGCTGAAGGTTAATTTCGTGGTTTCAGGAAGGGATTTTGAGTTTACAAAAATGTTTTTTGCTTTAACTGATTTTGGGTCAACTGCCCCGGAAAAATTTATGTCAATTTGAAAAGAATTTTCCACTTTTGAAGAAACTGCAGAAATTATTTTTACCTTCTGATTTGATTCTGCGGCAGGAAGCCTGTGTCCGCCAAGATTTTTTACTGCCTTTGGCTGACAAAAAGCGATTGACGCAAGAGATAAAAACAAAACGCAAACAAAATTTCTTTTTTTCATAGCTGACCCCAGAATTTTTCCCACAGATTTTTTACTGAAAATGATTTTTACAAAACGCCCCTAATTATAGCGCAAAAAAACCACAAAAATTCATAAGCGTTTTCTTATTAAAGATGATGAGGGGAGTTTGGAGCAAATTTTTTTTTCCTCAAGTGTGCATCGCAGGCTTCGCTTATATTTTCAGGCAACGTGGCTCAACCATTGGGGTCACGCGAGTTTGGCGTAACCGCAGGTTGCGATTCATTCCGAATTTATTTCGGAATCTGTACATTAACAAAAATTCCCCTACCGGCGGCCAAAACTTTCTAGATTTGCCAGTCCTCTTTTGAACTGCGGAATTCTGGCGTGGGCGGTTGTGTTCAGTGGGGAAGTTTCTCCGCGCTGCAAAAAGTGATACGCAACTCCGGCAATCATAGCGCCGTTATCTCCGCAAAGTTTTAATGGCGGGAAAATGCACTTAAGTTCAGTATGGGCAGCAAGCATTGAACGCAACCTTGAATTTGCTGCAACTCCACCGCCTGCAACTATTGTTTTTAAGCCTGTATCTTCAACTGCACGCAAAAGCCGGGAAACCAAAGTTTTGCAGGCGGTTTCCTGAAATGATGCGGCTAAATTTTCTACGCTCGGGTCGTAACCTTCTTTTAAGAACATTGGCGCCTGGTGAATTACGGCAGTTTTTAGTCCGCTAAAAGAAACATCGTAACGATGGTCACCCTTATCAAGCTTAGGAACAGGAAAATTGTATGCCTTAGGATTTCCCTTCTGAGCAAGGCGATCAATTATCACTCCTCCCGGATAACCTAAATCATAATATTTTGCGACCTTGTCAAAAGCCTCACCTACACTGTCGTCAATTGTAGTACCTAAAATTTCAAGATCATCAAATCCGTTCACTTTTGCAATGATTGAATGTCCGCCAGAAACCAAAAGTCCAAGATAAGGATACTGAATGTCGTTTTCAAGATGAGCGGCGTACATATGACCAAGCATATGGTTGATTGCAATAAATGGTTTGTTCACTGCCCACGCAAGCGTTTTTCCAAAAGTAAGACCAACTAAAAGCGAGCCCATAAGTCCCGGTCTATTTGTGGCAGCAATGGCATCCACTTCATCAAGACTCATTTTTGCTTCTTCTAGCGCCTGCCGCACAACTACTTCAATCCATTCTGCGTTCTTACGGCTGGCAATTTCCGGCACAACGCCCTTATAAATCTGATGGAACGGAATTTGAGTCGCCACAACATTGCTTATAATTTTGCGTCCGTCTTCTACAATAGCGCAGGCGGTTTCATCACAAGAACTTTCAATCCCTAAAACTTTCATATAAACCTCGAAAACCTCGAAAAATAAAATTCACAGTAAAATCAAAATAAACTTCCCGCTGATGAGAGCAAGTCAGAAAATCATTCAAAAAAATCATTAAAAAAATCAACTTGCCGGAAGTTCAGAAACAAAACTTAGAGTGTAGCCTTTTTCCCGCAGGTAAGGATAAAGTTCACTTAAAAGTTCTGGCAGAATATTAACCGACTTGTCAACGTGGCCAATCATTATAACATGACCTTTTTTATTTGCAATTCCAATGCCCCTCATAATTTCTTTAAGCATAGCGTCTTTGTCAATCACATTGTCTATAAAAACATCGCGCGCATAAATTTTCATATCCCGCTCTAAAGCAGCCTGAGGAGCCTTTGTTTGAACATTCGTGCGCGAATCAAGAAAATAAATTCCTTCTTCAAAACTAACGTCAAGAACCGTTCCAATTTTTATAACATCAGCACTAATAAGCGATCCTTCGTGATTGTTCATTCCCTTCACATTCGGACCTATTTCGCTCAAATTTTCTTTTAGTGTGCTGGCAATTTGAAAAGTTGACATTTCTGGCGTAATTGCGCCTTCTCCCGGATTTATGTTCAGATTTACGGACTGCATTGGTTGATGCAAAATAAGTTCCTGTCCCGAAGAACGCACAATATAAGCGCAGTCTTTTGAATGAGAAAGTCGCGGTAAAACAGCAATCGTAATTTTAAAAGGCAGACTCGTGTAACGCTTTAAATTGGCAGTATTCAAACCGGCGTCATCAATTACAAAGGCAATCTTTGCACTGCCACTAGCTTGTGGAATTTGAAATTTTTTAGGCAAGGGCGTGTTTTGAACATTTTGCAAAGAAGCGATTTTTTTATCTTCCTGAGTTTTTAGCAAGTCCTGATTTTTTTGACTCGCAGACTTTGTGGTACTTGCGGAATTTTCTGAACTAGCGGAATTTGCTGATTTTGCAGATGACTTTGCTGAACTAGAAGATTTCGCGCTGCTTGAAGAAGACTTTGCTGAACTAGCGGATTTTGCGGTGCTTGCAGAAGATTTCGCTGAACTAGAAGATTTCGCGGTGCTTGAAGAAGACTTTGCTGAGCTAGCGGATT
>CAZXCR010000079.1:0-7283 GCA_964639315.1 uncultured Treponema sp.
TTCAGCAAATGTTGGTCTTGACCGCTGGGATCTTTCTTCTGCGTCTGTAAGGCTTGCGAGTAACAGGGGTGGCGATATTCCAGTTGATATAAAAGTTCCGTTTTTGCGCATAAAAGGTCACACTGGCATAGATGTAAATCTTATTCTTCAAGACGGAAATTTGGATTTACTAGGCGATATTGGAATCAGAAATTCTGAAATTTCTTTGATTACAAATGTTGGCGATGGAATTTCTTTTGATTCCGGAGAAAAATCAAATTCTGTTTCAGCAAATCCAATGAATATGAACATTGCAATAAATTTAAATGTAGGGCAGAAGGTGCGCATCGTTTTGGATCCTTTAATCCGCGGACTCATTGCGCCAAACACGCCTATAAGTTTTAGTATGAATACTGAATCTGGACTTTGGAATTTGAAGGGCGACGTTGTGCTTCGTGGCGGAGAACTTTCGTATTTAAACCGCAACTTCTATTTAAAAGAAGGACGAATCATCTTAAATGAAACACAAAATTATTTTAATCCGTACATAACAGTCCGTGCCGAAACCCGCGAACACGATGAAAACGGCGATCCTATTACAATAAAACTTTCTGCGGTAAGACAAAATGTTTCGAATTTCCACGCAACTCTTTATTCAAGTCCGTCAAAGTCTGAAACTGAAATTTTAAATATTCTTGGTCAGATTGCGTCTGGAGATTCAGAAAGTGCAGAAAATCTTCTTCTTTCCACAGTTGATTACGGAGTTTCGGTTACGCTGGTAAGGCGCCTCGAAAGTGCATTGCGGGATTTGTTTAATTTTGATATATTTTCAGTCCGAACAGCCTTGCTGCAGAATACTCTTAAACAAGGCTTAAATGTAAATACTGGCTCTGAAAAAGCAATCTTTGGAAGTAACTTATTTGATAATTCAACTGTTTATATAGGCAAATACTTTGGAAGTTCAGTTTATGCAGATGCACTTATGCACTGGTCTTATGATGAATCTAAGGCAAATAAAACTGACGGAACTGGTGGTCTTGTATTTCAGCCGGAAGTAGGACTTGAACTCGATTCGCCTTTTGCAAATATAAGATGGAGTTTCGCTCCTGACTTAGGAGAACTTCAGTATTCCTGGGTTTCTGCTTCGTCAATAACTCTTTCGTGGAGACTTTCATTTTAGTTTGACTAAGTTTCTAGAAAAATTGTAGGTTTAAGAAGATGCCAATTATAAAGTTTTTACATATAAAATTTTTGAATAGAAAAAAAGAGGATTTTATGCATTTTAAGTTCTGTAAAACAAGTGCCTTGATTTTTGCTTTGCTTGCATTCATTTTTGTTCCATCATTTTCCCAGGACAATTCATCATGGTACGAAAATAAGCCTATAAAATCAGTTGAATTTGAAGGTTTAAAAAATATAAAAGCCAGTGATCTTGAAGGTATAACAAGTTCTTATGTAGGCAAAAGGTTCACTGATGAAATTCCAAATGAACTTTACAATAAAATTGATGCTCTTGATTATTTTAGCGACTACGAAATCAAATTGCAAAAAAATGATGGCGGAAGAAGCATAAAAATCATTATTGAAGTTACGGAATATCCTGTTATTTCAAGAATACTTTTTTCAGGAAACCGGCAGTTAAAAGATTCTGAGTTAAAAGAAGCTATTTCTATAAAAGAAAATGATATTTTTAACCGCAGCAAAATGCTTGTTGACCAGAGGGAACTAAAAAATCTTTATACAGACAAAGGATTTACCGAGGCGAGCGTAAGGGCTTCTTCTGTTCAAAATGATGACGGAGTTGTTGTTACTTTTACAATTGATGAAGGAAAAAAGACCGTTGTAAAAGAAATTATTTTTTCAGGAAACAAAGTTGTAAGTGCAAAAACCCTAAAGGGCAAAATATCATTAAAAGAAGCTGGAATCTTTAACAACGGAGCGTTCCAGGAAATGTCGTTGTCTGCGGATTCAAAGGCGATTGTAACTTACTACCAGCAGCGCGGCTATGTTGACGTAAAAGTTTACGAGCCTAAGGTAGAAAGTTCTTATAATCAGGAAAAAAATCGTCAGGAACTTACAATTACTTTTGAAATTCTCGAAGGTTCCCAGTATGAATTTGGCGGAATTACTTTTTCAGGAAACGTTGTGTTTACTTCAGAAAAACTCCAGAGTCTTGTAAAACTCGAAGTAGGAAAAATCTATAACGAAACAAAATATCAGGAAAGTAAGGCTGCAATTCAAAATCTTTACTACGAAAACGGATACACTTCAAATCGCTTTGAAGACAGAATGATAAAAGAGCCTGAACTTAAGAAAATTTCTTATGTGCTCAATATTCTTGAAAATCCGCGCAGTCACATTGAAGACATTATTATCAAAGGAAATACAAGAACAAAAGATTATGTTATCCGCCGCGAAATTCCTATTGAAAGCGGAGATATTTTTTCGAATGCAAAGGTTATGACCGGATTAAGAAATCTTTATAACCTTCAGTATTTTTCTGCGATTGTACCTGACGTTGTGCAAGGTTCTGAAGAAAATCTTGTTGATTTAGTTTTTACTGTTGAAGAGCAGAGTACTACAACCCTTGATTTTGGATTTACCTTTAGCGGCGTTTCTGACCCAGACGAGTTCCCAATCGCTCTTTATGCAAAGATTCAAAATTCCAATCTTTTTGGTGAAGGACGTTCTGTTTCTGCCGGCGTAACTCTTTCTACAGACGAGCAGTCAGTTTCGTTAAGTTACGGACAAAACTGGCTTTTTGGACTGCCAGTTACAACTTCTTTTGCAGCAAGTTATTCTCACAGTAGCAATTATTCGCTTACAAACTTTTTGCTTCCAGACGGTTCTATAGACAACGATTATTATTATATGGAATATGAGCAGCACGAATTTAACTTAAGTGCTTCTTTGGGTCGAAGATGGACTCCGGATTTTGCAATCTTTACCTTGACTGGCGGAATCAGCGGTTCTCTTATTGATAATATTTACAATCCTTATCTTTATCTTCCGTACGATGCTTCTGTAAGTCAGTATAACAACAACTGGGAACCAAAAAATTCTCTTTGGGCATCTTTCTCAGTTGATGACAGAAATATCAGTTACGACCCTTCAAGCGGCTGGTTTGCAAATCAGAGAGTTGCCTGGTACGGACTTCTTCCTGCAGGAACTTTTAGCTTTATGAATCCAGATTGGTCAGATTGGGGAGAAAAAGAATTTTACCTAAGAACAGACACAAAAGCTGAAATTTACTTTACTTTGCTTGATCATAAATTCAGCGAAAACTGGTCTCTAAAACTGATTCTTATGGGCTATTCCGGACTTTCAATGCAGTTCCCTACAGCAAATACAACAATCAAACAGTCAAATCAGCTTTATATTGACGGAATGTTTAACGGACGCGGCTGGACAATTTACAATACTTCTGCCGGAAGAGGACTTGCACTCTGGAGTAACATTTTGGAACTTAGATGGCCGGTTGTGCCGGGCGTGCTTGCAGTTGACCTTTGGTTTGATGCAATTTGCATAGCAGATTCAGTTCAGGAATTCTATACTCAGATGAATGAAGATATGTGGTACTTTAGTTTTGGTCCTAGTCTTCGTTTTGCAATACAGCAGTTCCCGCTCAGACTTTTGTTTGTAAATACATTTAAGATGAAGGACGGTGCTCCTGTATTTTTGGATCAGGACGGAACTACTCAAAAAGACTGGTACAAGAATTTTAATTTTGTTCTTTCATTTAACATTGTTAATAAATAGCAGAATTTTTAAGTCTAGCTTAGAGACAATTTTATAGATTTTTGTTGAAAATCAGGAGATTTTATATGAAAAAAACTTCTTTTCTTAAATATTTGTTTTTGGCAGTTTTAGCCTTGTTTTCTTCGGGCGCCTTTGCCCAGCAGATTACAAAATTTGCAGTTGTTGATACAGCGAAAGTTTATCAGTTTTATTTTAGAACTTCTGCTCCGGTTAGAAATTACGAAAGTAAAAAAGCGGAATTTCAGTCTGAAATAAACAAAATGGTGAGCGAACTTCAGGATCTTCACAACAAGCAGATTGAATATGAGCACAGCGGAAACGAAACTGCAGCTTTAAGAATTGAATCGCAAATCACTAAAAAAACAGATTATTTAAATGAATATACAAATGCAAAAAATGTTGAACTTGAGTCATTAAAAATTTCTTTGCAAAACAACGATACTTTTTATAAAAAACTTTACGACACTTTGGAGCGCATTGCTGAAACCGGCGGCTACAGTATGATTTTAAGTCTTCAGCAGTCAAATGAAATTCTTTGGTACAGTCCGTCTGTAGACATAACTGATCAGGTTATTGCACAACTTGGCTTGTAATGGCAGAAATTACTCCTCTTTTTCAGCAGTATCTTGGCATAAAAGCTCAGCATCCAAATGAAGTTTTGTTTTTTAGGCTTGGTGACTTTTATGAAATGTTCAACGAAGATGCGGTTGAAGTTTCACGGCTTTTAAATCTTACTCTAACCCACAAGGCGGAATATCCTATGTGCGGCATTCCGTATCACGCTGCAAAAATTTATATTGCCCGCCTTTTGCGCTTTGGTAAAAAAATTGCAATTGCAGAACAGATTGGCGAAATTGCACACGGGAAAGGGCTTACTGAGCGTAAGGTTATTGAAATTATTACTCCGGGAACCGCTGTTGAAAGTGAATATATTGAAAGTACTCGAAATAATTTTGTGGCGTCTATTTATATTGCTAAGAAAAAACTCGGCTTTGCCTTCCTAGACGTTACAACTGGAGAATTTAAAGCAACAAGTTTTTCAGAAGATTCTATCAGCGAAAATTTGCCAAAGGAACTAGGTCGTGTAAATCCTAGGGAACTTTTGCTTCCTGAAAATTTAAAGGAAAATTCTGCTGTACAAGAAGCGCTTGCTGTTTTAAGCACAACTTCTGTTTCTTACTATCCTGCGTGGAATTTTAATCCGGAACTTAGCTTTGAAAAACTAAAAAAACAGTTCAATACTGCGTCGCTGCGGTCTTTTTCGCTTGATGAAGATTCTGTTGAAGTTGTTCCAGCTGGATTCATTCTGGATTATGTTGAAAAAACTACCGGCTCTTCTTCTCCTCACGTGCGCGGAATTTCTCTTTACAAAGATTTTCAGTATCTTGTAATTGATGAGTCTTCCCGCCGAAACCTTGAAATTCTTTCTAATCTAAGAGACGGAACTTCAGAATTTACTCTTCTTGACTGTTTAAATTACTGCAGAACCGCAATGGGTAACCGCCTGTTGCGCGAATGTCTTATGTTTCCGCTTACAGACCTTGAAAAGATAAATGCTCGCCTAAAAAACGTTGAACTTTTTTACAATGACCGCGCTCTTCTTTTTAAGGTGCGCAAAGAACTGTCGGGCATTCTTGACATAGAGCGGCTTGCCGGAAGAATTGCAATGGACAGGGCGCACGCAAAAGATGTTCAGGCTTTAAGGCAGAGTCTTATTCTTTGGCTGAAAGTTATAAAAATTCTTGGAACTGACAATTCTTTGAGTCAGGAAACTGAAAGCGCAGAAAAAATCATTGAGCTCATTGAAAAATCTATTCTTGATGACCCTTCAACTGCTCTAACTGAGGGTAGACTTATTAAGGAAGGCTGGTCTGAAGAACTTGACGGTTGGCGCAAAATTCAAACGGATTTTAACAAGGTGCTTGAAGATTATGCGCAGGAAGAGCGGGAAAAAACTGGAATCCAGAATTTGAGAATAAAAAACAACGGAAATATGGGATATTTTATCGAAGTTACAAAAGGAAAACTTTCGATGGTTCCAGAGCATTTTATTATGCGCCGTTCGCTTATGAATATGGATCGCTATACTACTGCAAGACTCCAGGAACTTGAGGAAAAACTTAATGAATCCAGCGGTAAAATCCTCGAACTTGAAAAAAATCTTTTTCTTGAAGTAAGGAATATGCTAAAAAACTATGTGCCTTATCTTCAGCAAACCGCCCGCGATATTGCAAAAACTGATCTTTTTGCATCTTTTGCTCAGGCGGCTGTTGAAAATAACTGGGTAAAGCCTGAACTTACTCAAGATTTTGATTTTGACATAAAAGATGGTCGTCATCCGGTGGTTGAAAAACATCTTCCTGGTGGAGAATTTGTTCCAAATTCTTTGCAACTTGGTGAATCTGACGGCAACAAGATTACTTTTGCGCTTATTACAGGTCCTAATATGGCTGGAAAAAGTACCTTCTTGCGGCAGAACGCCCTTATTTCGCTAATGGCGCAGGTGGGTTCCTTTGTTCCTGCAAGTTACGCAAAGCTTGGACTCGTAGATAGAATTTTCTGTCGGGTTGGTGCAAGCGATAATCTTGCGCGCGGAGAATCAACTTTTTTAGTTGAAATGACCGAAACTGCACATATTTTACGTTCTGCAACAGAAAAATCTCTTGTTATTATGGACGAAGTAGGGCGCGGAACCAGCACAGAAGACGGCCTTTCGATTGCGTGGGCGGTAAGTGAATATCTTCTTAACCGCATAAAATGCAAGACTCTTTTTGCAACCCATTATCACGAACTTACGAGATTGAATCACAGTGCAATAAAAATGCTCTGTATGGCAGTAAACGAAAATGGCCGTGACATTGTGTTTTTGCGAAAAGTTATTGAAGGTGCAAGCGAAAATTCCTATGGAATCCACGTTGCAAAACTTGCCGGTATTCCAAAAACTGTTATTGACCGTTCAGAAGAAATATTGCAAAAAATTCAAAATGAAAACAAAGAAAATGTTTCAAAAACTAATTTAGAAATCTCTTCTTCACTGCCGGAAGATTCAACTAAAAAAACTGATGATTTCCCAGAAACTATAAATCACGTGCTTCCTTCAGAAAATGAAGTTTCTAGTCAAAAACCTCAGAATCAGTCTTTTACAGGAGCACTTTTTAGCGACGAAGAACTCATTCTTGACGAAATTCTTTCAATCGATTTGAACAACACAACTCCAATAAATGCACTGCAAACAATTTCCCGCTGGAAAAAAACATTAACTTCTTAAAAGATTGAATTTCGAATTTTAATAAAATTTATAAAAAGGTGTAGGAAAACGAAAGTATCGATGGTTGAGCCTGTGCTGCAGCCTTCGGTTGCTTCCCGAGTTTGTCGCAAGCTTCGCTCGCTTCACGAGTTTTGTTCCAAAACTCGTAGATTTTTTTTTGTTAAGAAGAGAATTTTGCATTAAAGTGAAAATCTTGTCAGTAACAGCCACAAACTCGCAAATTTTTTTTGTTAAGAAATAGATTTTTTATTAACAGAAAATTTTATCAGTAATAGTT
>CAZXCR010000080.1:0-1085 GCA_964639315.1 uncultured Treponema sp.
CGAGTAAAATGCCAAAGGCATTTTATTCAACTATTGGGGCTAGGCTTGGCTAAGTGCTTTGTTAAGAAAAAATTTTATTCTTAACAAAAAGAATTCGCTAAGCAACCGCAGCTTGCGTCAATTACTGGCGGCATCGCTACTATCGTTCCTAAGCCGAAGTTTTTCTTGTTGCACAGGTTAAATTGCCAACATAAAGTTCTGCTTCGTCTTTCATTTTGCGGAGTGCAATTTTTTCAATTTGCTGGCAGCGCTGTTTTGTAAGCGAAAGTTTTTCTGCAATTTCTGAAAAAGTAAGTTCTTTTCCGTACAGTCCGTAGTGATTTTTTATTACAAACTGCTCTTTTGGCGTAAGAGAGTGCAAAAGTTTTTTAAGAATTTGCCTTTCTTCGTTTTCTTCGTATTCAAGTTCTATGCTTTTTTGAGTTTCGTTAGTAAAGGAATCAAAAAAAGATGAATCTTTAAGTTCCTGATTTTTTTCCTTTACCTTTTGAAAATATCTGTTCAGGGAATTTCTAATTCCGTATTCTGCACAGCTTATAAAAGGAGCACCTTTTGAAACGTTAAAGCGGCGGATTGAATCAAAAAGTCCCATATTTCCAGCGCTTATAATTTCTTCTTCGAGTTCTTTGCAAAATCCTTTTTTGAGCATTCCATATTTTTTTGCAACATAAAAAATATATCGCTGATAAGAGTTTACAATATATTCCGCCGCTTTTTTGTTACCGTTCTGAGCTTTAATTACAAGTTCAGAAACTTCTTCTTGAGAAATAAAATTTGTTTTCATTTGCATTCTTATAACTGATGAATAGAAGATATTTTTCTAAAAAATTTTTTTAGAAAACTCAAATTTTGATTCTAAAATTTTAAGATTTGCTGGTGGCTTTTTTTTGCCTTAAATTTTGCAGGTTTCAAGCAGATTTTGAAACTTGCTGATTTTTTTGTTTTTATTTAGTTTCATAGGTGGTTATAATATAGTTACGAAAATTCAAAAGTTTATATTTTTTTTTCAAATTTTGTTAAATTTTTTGTTATTTTTCTTGTTAAGAAGAATTTTTTGCGGCTGCTACCAATGAAATTTTCAGTTA
>CAZXCR010000080.1:1185-7232 GCA_964639315.1 uncultured Treponema sp.
TTACCAATAAAATTTTCAGTTAAGAAAAAATCAACTTTTTACAAATTTGACTTTTGAAATTACAGGTCTATATTTATAAGGAAATATAAAGCGAAAGGGAATTTTTTGTTAAAAGAAAAAAAATTTTAGGCGGTAATAAAATATAGCCCGGCGTGGAAGAATTGCCGCAAGGCAAGTATTTTTATGAAGTAAAAATACCGGAGCGAAAGCGGAGTTCTGGAAGGCCGGTCGCAAGAAGAAGATACGCTTCAAACAAAAAAAAATTGGAACGGGAGAAATTTTAGATGGTAAGACGAGGCAGACTTGGAAGAAAAAGGCATTCGGTTGGCAATAAAATTACTAAAAAAGATGCGGATGTGCTTTCGATTTATCTTTTGAACTTTGTAAAAAAATATTCGATTTCCAATGAAGTTGTGGGGCTTTTTTCGTATTTGCTGAAGGCTCGCGCGCGCTACGATTTTTTTGTGCGACTTTTGGATTTTGAAATAAAAAATCTTCTGGTGCAGAAAAAAATTCACTTTACAAAGAATTTTAAATCTTACGTAAAAAGAGTTCTCGAAAATGATGAGGAATTTTTTGAACGGGAAAATTTTAACAGGGAATTTAAAGCGGGGGAGTGGAATTTTCAAAATTTCGATGATAAAAAAAATGATGAAATTATGGAGGAATTTTATTTTTTAAATCGTCACAATACTGATTTTTCTGGCGACCGGCAGGTTTTTGAAGAGGATTCCAATGTTTTAGACGACGTTTATTTTAACACTGGAAATTCTAATAACAGCTATTTGGCGCGGATTCTTTTGCTTTTGGGCGAAGAGGAATTTTGTAAGGTACTTGCGCTTTCGCTTTTTCCTGTGAGTGGCGAAAAAGGGCTTTCTATTGAAGAAATTGCGAAAAAAAAGCCTGTAATCAATTTGCGCAGTTACAATGACTATTCAACTTTTAAAATGGTGATTGATTTTGCCGGACTGAATGAAACGGAGTCGGCACTGCTGAAATTTTTTTATTACCAGAAGCATTTTTCTGCTCTTAGCGATCTTTGCGACAATATAAATGAATCTAACTGGGCGTCTTTTTACTCTACAATTTTGGACATTCCTGAACTGGAAATTTTTGAGGCGCTTAGAAAAGACAAGCCTCTTTTGTTTTACGGATTTGTGGGTCACGAAAAATGGGATTCTTTTTTTTCGATTACAGACGAGGTTTCTAACTGCATTCTTGCTGGTAACACAAGTTCGTTTTTTACTTCGTCGCTTAAAGAAGTTGATTTGAAACCTTATCCGCTGGAAAGTTTTTCGTGCCGGGAAGAAAACACTAAGATTATGCAAAATCTTATAAGGTCAAATCAGAGTCTTAATATTTTGATTTACGGTGCGCCTGGTTCCGGGAAAACTGAATTTGTAAAAGCCCTTATAAATTCTACCGGCAAAAAAATGCTTTTGTTTAAAAATGAACTCGAACTTGAAAAAGAGGAGAATTCAATTTGCGCCTTGAACAGAATTTCTGCAATCAAGCAGGGCGACGACTACGTAATTGTTGTGGACGAGGCAGACAAACTTCTTTCTACGGGAAAAACTTTTTCTTTGCTTGGGGAAAGTACGAATGAGCAGAAAGGTCCTATAAACAAGATGCTCGAAGAATCTAAAAATCAGATTATTTGGATTACAAATTACACAAATCAGCTTGACGAGTCTACAAAGCGGCGGTTTACTTTTTCGCTTGAATTTAGTCCGATGGATGAAAAAATAATGCGGAAAATTGCTGAATCTAAAATTGCTGATATAAAAATGAACTCGGAAGTAAAAAATCAAATTCTTGATTTGTGCGCAAAATACAAGGTTACTGGCACGAGTGCTGAAAATGTGCGAAAAATTCTTTTAAGTGCAAACGAAGAGGAACTTGATAAAGACATTCTTGCTGAAATAAAAATTGTTCTTGAATCGAATTCGCGGCTTTTGAACGGAAAGGCTAAAATGCGGCAGGTTCAGTGCAAAAATTATGATATGAGCGTTTTGAATACGAGTTTTTCTCCAGACAAAATTGTAAGAATGATTTTGAACGCAAAGCGCTATTCTGAAAAAAATAAATCTGTTGAAAATGGAATTAGAATTCTTTTTTACGGTGCGAGCGGAACTGGTAAAACTGAATTTGCCCGTTACATTGCAGACAAGCTTGGAAAAAGACTTTGTATAAAAAGGACTTCGGATATTCTGGACAAGTACGTTGGCGGTTCTGAAAAAAATATTGCGGCGGCTTTTTCAGAGGCTGAAAATTCTGATGAAATTTTGCTTTTTGATGAAGCGGATTCTTTTTTTGCTGACAGGGGAAATTCTGTTCGTTCCTGGGAAAGAACGCAGGTTAATGAATTTTTAACGCAGATGGAAGAATTTTCTGGAATTTTAATTTGCACAACAAATTTGCGGGAAATTCTTGACCCTGCCATTAACAGAAGATTTCATCTTTTGTGCGAATTTAAGCCGCTCGATGAAAACGGAATAAAAACTTTGCTGAAAAAATTCTTTGGTCAGGTTGAATTTTCGGCTAGGCAAGTGGAGCAGCTGGTTTCAACTAGGTCTGTAACGCCAGGTGATTTTGCCACTCTTTCTAGCAGACTGCGCTTTATGGAAGAAAGCGAAATGACCTCAGAAAATATTGTGAAAGAACTTTACGCAATGCAGAAAGAAAAAAAATCTTCTGACGCCTACGGAAAGCACATTGGGTTTGCAGAATAAGCTTAAGTAACCTGCGGTTGCTTACCGAGTTTTGCAAGCGAAACTCGCGGTCTTTTGATAAGAAATGAATTTTTTTTTAACTGAAAATTTTGTCAGTAACCACGCTCGCGTGTTACTAACAGAATTTTTTCTTAATGACAAAGCACTTAGCCAAGCCTAGCCCGGACATTAGCGGCGCGCCGAAGGCGCGTTCTGGAGCGTAAGCGGAGTTACCAGTGAAATTCCCTGTCCAACAAAAATCTATTGCTTAACAAAAAAAACGCGAGTTTTGGCACAAAACTCGTGAAGCAACCGTAAGGTTGCGACGAACCGCGGTTGGCCGGTTTCCTAATAAAATTTACAGCCGAGCGCACAGGGGCGCGAGAAGAAAAAGCCGCAAGCTTCGCTTGTTCTGTGAGTTTTGGAACAAAACTCACATGTTCCGATAGTTAAGCCACGTCGCCTGAAAATATAAGCGAAGGTTTTTATGCGCAGTTGAGGAAAGAAAATTCGCTCCAAATTTCGCCCTCCTAGAAAAAGAGCAGTTCTTTGGGTAAAATCTTTTTTATGCGGATTCTTTTTTATTCTACGAATTCAAATTTTTATAACGGCGAGATGACCAAAAAGTTTAGCTTTCCGACTATGGCGAGCGTGTGGGAAAATCTTGCAAAATCATATCCAGAGCACAAATTTTTGCTGGCAAGTCAGCTTCCGGCAATGTTTCTTGCTGATGTTAGCGGCAATGAAATTTCACAAAAGGCTAGTGGCGTTGAATATTTTTTACTTGAAGACGATGACGAAACAAAAATCGCGGATTTTATTGCTTCTCTAAATCCAGACCTTGCGATTGCGGCAAGTTTTTATGTTCCTCCGTTTGACTGGCTTTGCGTAAAAGATTCGCTTGTTGCAGAAAATTTGCGGTCAAAAGGCATTTGTACAATTTGCAGTCCGCTTGATGTCACTTTTACTTGCTTTGACAAGTGGCGCACTCATCAGTTTTTTGAAAAATATGATTTTCCGTGCGCAAGGGCAGTTTATTTTCATCACGAACTTTTTATTAACGGCGGAAATCGAAGGGAAATAAAAAGCAATGTTTACAAAAGTGCATTTTTTGCTCAGCTAAAAAAGTTGAAATTTCCGGTGATTATAAAAGACACCACAGGGATGAGCAGTTTTGGAATGGACGTTGTAAATTCTTTTGAGGAAGCCAAGACGGTTTTGCTTTCAAAAAAAAGCAGTTCCGACCGGATTGTGGAAGAAATGATTTGCGGCGGTCAGTTTGGTCTTGAGGCGGTAAGAATTTGCAGGGACGGAAAAGATTTTGTAAAGGTTTTGCCGCCTTTTAAATTTTCTGTGAATCGCTACGGAATTACTTCTCCAAAGCAGAGTGTAAAAGTGGGACCTGTTCTTGACAGAGAAAAATATAATCTTGATGAACTTGAAAAAATGATTGTGTCTATTGCAAGAAAACTGAATCTTGAGGGAAGCGCAAATTTTGATTTGGTTTACAATTTTAGCGAAAAAAAATGGTACGTGCTCGAAATAAATCCGCGACTTTCCGGAATGACAACAATTTACGCTGCAAGTTTAAGAAAGTCTGTGCCACAAATGCTTTTTGATTTTTTGGTTAAAGAAGATTTTTGCCCAGATGACGAAAAATTTTATTCTGCAATGAACATAAAATTTCCCCTGCTAAGCGAAGAAAAACTAAAAAAAGCCGCAGCGCTTCCTTTTATGCAGATTGTAAATCAGCATGAAAATCTTGGTGCCAGGCAGTTGCGCGAAGAAGGTTATGCAGAAATGATTTTTAACGCAAAAGATAAAACTGAGCTTAGAAAAAATCTTGAAACTTTAAAAAAAGAATTTAAAGACGATATGGAAGAAATCTTTTTTAAAAACGCAATGACACTGCTTGATGAACTTTGAGAAAATTTTATTGCGGACAGATGCTGGCGAAGGCGATGTGTTTTGTGTGTTAAGAAAATAAATTCTCTGTTAGACAGAGAATTCTGTTGGTAACTGCGCCCGCAAGTTACTAATAAAATTTTCAGTTAATAGGTCAAAATTTGAGTTTTTTGCAATTAATCATTTAAGCGCCGATTGAGCCTGTAGAAATCAAGCGACTATTACTGATAGAATTTCCTGTTAATAGAAAATCTATTTCTTAACAAAACAATCCGCGAGTTTTCGCAAGAAAACTCGGGAAGCAAGCGAAGCTTGCGGCACAGGCTCAACCACCGGGTCTTTTATTTTCCTATATCTTTTTGTAAATTTTATTTAAACTCGAAATTCAGCCAACTAATCCTTTTCTTAACAAAAAAATTTCATTGGTAACAGGGCGCAAAAATCTTGAATTTTGCCCTTAATGTAATAAACTAAAATCAATCCTAAAAATAGAGGTGAAATTATGAATGAGGTTTTAAAGGCTTTAAAAGAAAGACGTTCTTGCAGAAAATTTACAGATAAAATGCCGGACGAGGACTTAATAAATCAGGTAGTTGAAGCGGGACTTTATGCTCCGAGCGGAAATAATAAGCAGGACGTAAAAATTATTGTTGTTACAAATAAAAATCTGCGAAACAAAATTTCTGAAGCAAACAGAAAAATTGGTGGCTGGCAGGAAGGCTTTGATCCGTTTTATGGCGCGCCCGTAATTCTTATTGTAATTGCTGATAAAACTGAAGCGAATCGGGTTTATGACGGAAGTCTTGTTATGGGAAATTTGATGAACGCCTGTCACTCCCTGGGACTTGGCAATATTTGGATTCATCGTGCAAAACAAGAATTTGAAAGTGATGAAGGAAAAAATTTCTTAAAATCGCTTGGAATTGAAGGTGAATGGGAAGGAATTGGTCATTGTGCACTGGGCTTTGCGGCAGAAGAAAATCCTAAGCCTTCACCAAGAAAAACTGACCGTGTTTACTATGTAAGATGATTTGGGGCAGCTGATAAAATCCCGCGAGTTTGCCGCTGTTACTGACAAAATTCCCTGTCCCATAAAAATTTATTTCTTAACAAAAAGATTGCGAGTTTTCGCAAGAAAACTCGTGAAGCAACCGTAAGGTTGCGACTGTTACTGATAAAATTTTCAGTTAATAGGTCGAATTTCGAGTTTTATCAGAAATTTACAAAATATAGCTAGCAAAACCTAGCCCCGATTGTAGCGGCGCGCGAAGCGTTCAAAACCGAAGGTTTTGAATGAAACCGCGGAAAGCGGGCTTCCTAAAAAAAATTCGCTGCCGAGCGCACAGGGTGCGCGAGAAATAAAATTTATTTTGAAGAAAAAAAATTCGCTTCAAGTAAATAAAACTTGCGAAAAACTCGAATTTTGACCTA
>CAZXCR010000081.1:0-7226 GCA_964639315.1 uncultured Treponema sp.
TCTTACCATGGTCAACGTGACCGATAGTACCAACGTTCATGTGAGGTTTAGTTCTATTGAACTCTTCCTTAGCCATGATTTTCTCCTTACCCACAGGCAATTACCTGCGGCATATTTTTATTTTATGTGCTGCACTTTAAGCCAGAAAATGTTATTCCTAAAAGGTTTATAACACTTTCGCATACACACTTTAACCAAAATGATTATAGAGATGATTTTTTTTATTCAGATAAGACTCTAGCATTTTTCTGTTTCATAATTTTCGGAACAGCTAGTCCAAATCCACCTAACATCATCAACTATAAGTTATTACACAAATCTATGATAACCGGTCTGGCATTTCAGGACATTTCTATTTGCATTGCGCAAACTTTAGTTAGATTTCCTGAGCTGCCTTATCAACAAAAGCAAATCAACGATTCACTTTTAACAGAACACAGGTGCGGAACATCTGAAAAATGTAAAACATTTAACTTTACGACTTCCACCAGTCAAACCTTTATTTGACCGTCTAACTTCAAAGAACCTATGCTGCACATAGATATGCAGACTTTACCCCAATTAGGGCAATTTCAAGAGAGTGTACATTTTTTTTCTAATAGTTTCAAGTCTAAAGTGATTTTTTTTTACAGGTTACATTTTTTTTTACAAAATCAGTCTTGTCTAAATAAAAAAAAAGCCCGCCTAAAAAAGCGGACTTTTGTAAAAAAAAAAGAATTAAAAACTACCAGCGGAAATGTGCAAAAGCCTTGTTTGCTTCTGCCATCTTGTGTGTATCTTCCTTCTTTTTGTATGCAGAACCAGTATTGTTATATGCATCATAAAGTTCCAAAGCAAGAGTTTCTGCCATACCATGACCAGATCTTGAACGAGCTGCAGTAATCATCCAGCGCATAGCAAGTGCTTCACGGCGAGTTTCTCTTATTTCGATAGGAACCTGATATGTAGCTCCACCAACACGGCGACTCTTTACTTCAACAACTGGCTTTACATTGTCAAGAGCCTTCAAGAATACTTCAAGAGGATCTTTATCTGTTTTAGCCTTAAGTTTATCAAGTGCTTCATAAACAACTTTCTGACAAGTTGCTTTTTTACCGTCAATCATCATTCTTGTTACAAATTTTGAAATAACAACACTGTTGTATTTTACATCAGGCATAACAGGACGATTTTCTGATTTCTTATGTCTACCCATAGTCTACTTCCTCCTAATTATTATGCCTTTGGTTTCTTTGCGCCATACTTTGAACGAGCGCGTTTTCTTCCGTCTACACCGAGAGTATCTTTTGTACCACGGATAATGTGATAACGAACACCAGGAAGATCCTTTACACGTCCACCACGAACGAGAACAACTGAGTGTTCCTGCAAGTTGTGTCCAATTCCAGGGATGTAAGCTGTAACTTCAATTCCGTTGCTCAAACGAACACGAGCAATCTTTCTAAGAGCTGAGTTTGGTTTTTTAGGTGTCATTGTCATTACACGTGTACAAACGCCACGTTTCTGCGGACAAGACTGAAGCGCGGGAGCTTTAGTTCTGTTAGCCGCTGTATGACGACCTTTACGAATTAACTGATTTATTGTAGGCATCGGCCTTTCTCCTATATTTTACCCAAGCAGCACCTTGAGCAGTTTAACAAAATAACTTCAAAATGATACCGAATTCGTCAATATCCGGTCAAGAGAATTTTGAAGAATTCATCGGTATCATCTTTTAAATTTTCGAAAAAATCTGAAAAAAAATAATTTTCAAAAGTTTTCGCTGACAAATTTCCGAAGTTCAAACAGAAATTTGTCAGTTTAGTTTTAGTCCTCGTCCATATTTTCAGCAGGCATAACCTGAGATTCTTCAGAAAGTTCTTCAGCAGCCCTTTCTAATTTTCTACGCTCAAGGATTTCTTCCATCTTTTTCTGAAGGTCAGATGAAGATTCGTCAAACAGTTTTACATCATGATACTGACGCATACCTGTTCCTGCAGGAATCATATGACCGATGATAACATTTTCTTTAAGTCCGCGCAGATGGTCAACTTTTCCCTGAATTGCTGCATTTGTAAGAACGCGAGTTGTTTCCTGGAATGACGCTGCAGAAATGAATGAATCAGTTGCAAGAGCAGCCTTTGTAATTCCCTGGAACATAGGGCGTGCAATAGCTGGCTGTCCACCTTCTGCAATAACACGCTCATTTTCTTCACGGAAAGTATATTTATCAACCTGCTGACCGAAAATAAATTTCGTATCACCAACAGAAACGATTTCTACTTTCTTAAGCATCTGACGGATAATTGTACCAATGTGTTTATCGTTAATATCTACACCCTGTGCACGGTAAACTGACTGGATTTCATCCATAAGGAAGTTCTGAAGTGCATCTTCGCCAAGAACGTTAAGTACGTCGTGAGCGTCAACTGAACCATCGCAAAGCTTTTCTCCAGCTTCAACAACGTCGCCTTCACGAACAAGAAGCTTCTTTGATGCAGGAACAAGATGATTAAACTCATTACCGTATTCATCTTTTACAATAACTGTTCTCTTACCTTTTACAAGTTTTCCAAAACTTACAGTTCCAGAAATCTGAGAAATTACTGCCGGATTCTTTGGCTTGCGAGCTTCGAACAATTCAGAAACGCGAGGAAGACCCAAAGTAATATCGTTTGCCTTTGCAGCTTCTTTCTTTTCCTGAGCAAGAACAAAACCTGCTTCTATAGATTCATTATCCTGAGCAAGGAGAACTGCACCAGCTGGAATTGGATAACTTCCAAGTTCATTTCCAACTTCATCACAAATTCTGATTCTAGGCTGCTTTTGATCAAGCTGAGTTCCGTTTATTACACGGGTAATTTTACCTGTTGCAACATCAGTTCTTTCTTCAAGAGTTGCATTAAGGATAATATCCTCAAAGTGAACAATTCCCGACATTTCAGCAATAATAGGGTCATTAAACGGATCGAATTCACCAATTGCAACGCCTTCATCAACAGTACAATTTGAATCCACATACTTTGCGTAAATTGTAGAACCGTTCGAAATATCGACTTTCTGATCGCTACCAACAAGATAAAGAGACTCGCCACGAACAAGAATACGTCCTGAATCCGAAGCTATAACTTCTTTTCCGTTCTGCTTGAAAATTACACTTCCACTTCGTACACGTGAACCGTCTGCAACGCAAATTTCATCTGATGAAGAAATTTTGTATTCAGCAAAAAGTTTTGTAACAATCATTGAGCCACGACGAGTAAAGAGCCATGAACCGTCTTTTTTGTTAACATGTGCGCCTGAAATGTTCAGAATAAGAACTGGATATTTCATAACAATGTGATTGTCTTCGGTTGTAGTTTCCGCAGCACCACCAGTATGGAATGTACGCAAAGTAAGCTGAGTACCAGGCTGACCAATTGACTGTGCTGCAATAGTTCCTACAGATTCACCAATTTCAACAATCTTGTTGCGGGCCAAATCTTTTCCGTAACATTTTACGCAGATTCCATATTTGCTTTCGCAGGTAAGAACCGTTCTGATTTTTACCTTTTCAACTCCAGCTTTGTCAATTTTCTGAGCAAGAGCGTCATCAATATACTGGTTAACATCGCACAAAAGTTCGCCTGAAACAGGGTCAACAACCTGTTCGATTGTATAGTGACCAACAATTCTCGCAGAAAGAGGAACCTTAATTTCATCACCTTCTTTGATTGCAGTGTAGTCAATACCGTTGATAGTTCCGCAGTCTTCTTCGTTAACAACAACATCCTGAGCAACATCAACAAGGCGGCGTGTCATGTAACCAGCATCGGCTGTCTTAAGAGCTGTATCTGAAAGACCTTTGCGGGCACCGTTTGATGAAATAAAGTATTCAATAACCGAAAGTCCTTCCTTGAAGTTTGACTTAACAGGAAGTTCAATAATTGCACCGTTAGGCTTCTGCATAAGACCGCGCATTGCAGCCAGCTGAGACATCTGCTTTTTAGAACCACGGGCACCAGAGTTAGCCATCATATAAATGGTGTTGAAACCATCTTTATCTTTTGACATCTTCTCGTACATTGAATTTGTGAGTTCATCAGTTGTTTTACCCCAAATTTCAATAGAACGCTGGTAACGCTCGTCTGGAGTAATTTCTCCTCGTTCCCACTGCTTTACAATCTTTTCTACTTCTTTTTCTGCATTCTTAACTTCTTCGCCCTTTTCATCAGGAATAATAATATCGTCCATAGACAAAGTTGCACCGTAGAATGTAGCGTTCTTGTAACCTGTAGCCTTAATGCAGTCAAGCATTTGAACTGTAAGCCATGCACGGTCACTTGCATACAGACTTGCAAGAAGCTTGCGGAGTTTAGAATCCTCAAACGGAGTATCTCTATTGTAGATTTTTTCAATATCTTTTCTCAAAAGAGAGTCAGCAATAACTTTTTCAAGAACTTCCGGACTGAATTTTTCAACTCCATATTTTTCCTGAATAAGATTTCTTACAGCTTTGTCTGATGACTGCTGAATGTGGTAAACAGATTCAATCATCTTCTTGAGCTGCTTATCGCCAAGCTGACGGTTCTGGAAGTCAATTTCTTCAGGCATTGCTTCATTAAATGCAAGACGACCTGCCGAAGTAACAAGATATTTTGAATTTGGATCTGGGTCATCTGCAACACACTTATTCAATGCTGCTTTATGAATTTTAATTTCTGCCTGCCAGTCAATAGCACCAGAAGTTGCCGCAAGACGAACTTCATCAGCAGAACTAAAGAGTTTTCCAGTTCCCTTTACAGCTTTTACAACCTGATTTGACTCATCATAGCTCTGTGGCTTGATTGAAGTCATATAGTAAATTCCCAAAACCATATCCTGCGACGGATTAACAATAGAGTTTCCGTTTGCAGGGTCAAGCAAGTTGCGTGCAGAAAGCATCAAAGTCCAGCATTCCATCTGAGCTGCCTGTGTTAAAGGAACGTGAATAGCCATCTGGTCACCGTCGAAGTCAGCGTTGAAAGCCTTACAAGCAAGTGGATGGAGCTTAAGTGCCTTTCCTGAAACAAGAACCGGTTCAAATGCCTGAATTCCCAAGCGGTGCAATGTTGGAGCACGGTTAAGCATAACTGGATGCTCTCTTACAACTTCATCAAGCACTGCAAAAACTTCTGGAGCTTCCTGCTCAACCATAGTTCTGGCTCTTTTCATACTCTGAACAATTTCTTTGTCCATAAGTTTTTTCATAAGGAACGGCTTAAAGAGTTCCAAAGCCATTTTTTCTGGAACACCGCACTGCCACAGTTTAAGTTCCGGACCTACAACAATTACAGAACGTCCAGAATAGTCTACACGTTTTCCAAGAAGATTCTGGCGGAAACGTCCCTGCTTACCTTTAAGCATATCGCTGATTGACTTTAAAGGACGGTTAGAAGCACCCTTTACAACCCGCTGCTTACGTTTTGTATTGTCAAAAAGTGAATCAACTGCTTCCTGAAGCATACGTTTTTCGTTGCGGATAATAATGTCCGGAGCAGAAAGCTGCTGCAGTCTCTTAAGGCGGTTATTTCTGTTGATAACGCGGCGGTACAAATCATTTAAATCTGATGTTGCAAAACGTCCACCTTCAAGCTGAACCATAGGACGCAAATCCGGCGGAATAACAGGAATTACATCAAGAATCATCCATGATGCCTTGTTTCCTGAGTTAATGAAATTTTCAACAATGTCGATTCTCTTCAAAAGGCGTTTGTCTGTTTTAGCACCTTTTTCAATCATCTTTTCGCGAAGTTCAGTTCTTAAAGCTTCAAGGTCAAGATTTTCGAGCAGAGTTTTTATTGCCTCAGCACCCATTCCGGCACTGAAAGCTTCTCCGTAACGCTCTTTTCCTTCCATATATTCATCTTCGGTCAAAAGCTGATTTTTCTTGTACTCAGTGTCGCCTGGATCAGTAACAATATACTTTTCGTAGTAGAGAACTGAGCGGAGTGCAGCAACCTGAAGGTCAAGAAGAAGACCCATGCGACTTGGTACTGAATGATAGTACCAAATATGACTTACAGGAGCTGCAAGTTCGATGTGACCAGTGCGTTCGCGGCGAACCTTAAAGTGAGTAACTTCAACACCACAGCGGTCACAAACAACACCCTTGTAACGAATGCTCTTAAACTTTCCGCAGTAACATTCCCATTCCTTTGTTGTACCAAAAATTCTCTCGCAGAACAGACCGTCTTTCTCTGGGCGCAAAGTACGATAATTTATTGTTTCCGGCTTTTTTACCTCTCCGTAAGACCATGCTTTTATATCTTCCGGGGAAGCAAGCTTTATTTTTAAACTAGAAAAATCTTGAATATCACGCATTTTCTTTTTCCTTTTCAAAACCTGAACCTGATGATTTTTTATCAATCAATTCCTGATCACGTTCAGTAAGAGCTATTTGTTTTCCTTGATCATCATAAATTGTAAAATCAAGAGCCAATCCGCGCATTTCCTGAACCAAAACGTTGAATGATTCTGGAACACCGATCGGAGCACTAGGATCTCCTTTTACAATCGCCTCATAAACCTTTGAACGTCCGTTCATATCGTCCGATTTTATAGTCATCATTTCCTGAAGAGTATTTGCAGCACCGTAAGCTTCAAGTGCCCAAACTTCCATTTCTCCAAGACGCTGACCACCAAACTGCGCCTTGCCGCCCAGAGGCTGCTGAGTAACCAAAGAATATGGACCTGTTGAACGCGCGTGCATTTTATCATCAACAAGGTGATGAAGTTTCATAAAGTAAATTACGCCAACAAAAATTGGATTAACAAACGGTTCGCCAGTAAGTCCGTCGTGAACAACCTGCTTACAGTCCGCAGAAAGACCAGCTTCCTTAAGTTTTTCAGCAATCTGTTCCTGACTTGGAGTCTGGAATGCAGGAGAATTGTACCATTCATTAAGCACAAGACCCGCACGTCCAAGTTCACTTTCCATTATCTGACCAATATTCATTCGGGAAGGAACACCAAGCGGATTAAGACAAATATCAAGCGGAGTTCCATCATCAAGATAAGGCATATCTTCTTCAGGCAAAATGCGGGCAACAACACCCTTATTTCCGTGACGTCCGGCCATCTTATCACCAACAACAAGCTTTCTTTTGTCAGCAATAATAATCTTGATTTTTTCATTTACGCCAGGAATAAGTTCATCGCCTTCAGAACGCTTTAAACGCTGAACATCGATTACAACTCCCTGAACTCCGTGTGGCAATTTCAAAGAT
>CAZXCR010000082.1:0-2305 GCA_964639315.1 uncultured Treponema sp.
AGCTCGCGCCACTAGCACCTCAAGCTAGCGTGTCTACCAATTCCACCATCCCCGCATATCCGCAATGGATAAAAAGGAGTATATAGATTTTAGAATTTTGTGTCAATTGATTTATTTAAGTTTTATTAAATTTTATTTTATTTTTTTTGAATTTAGCTGCTTTAGAGTACAAAAAAAGCGTAGAAAAAATGCAAGCCTCGGTGGTTGAGCCTGTCGAAACTACCATTTGTAAGCAAGTTGCTTGATTTCGACAGGCTCAATCGGCGCGATGGTTAACCAAGGGATTTTTTTGGTGAAAAATAAAGCTCGCGCCGGCATGGCGGGGTGCCGTAAGGCAGTGTTTTTTCAGCCAAAGGCTGAAAAAATACCGAGCGTTAGCGGGCCCCAGAACGCCGGTTAACTAGGGAAATTTCGCGCAAAAAAATCAAAAAAAATTGTTACATTTGCATTTTTTTTTACTATTATTATTACTATGGCTAAAATTTTTAAACTTTCAGAGGGGCTTGAGAAGAAATACAAGGTTTATTCCTGGCTCTGCCCTCTTACTATGATCGGCGAAGTGCTGATGGAAATTACGATTCCGCTGATGATGGCTCGTATTATTGATATTGGCATTGCCGGCAAAGATTTTAATTACGTTCTTAAAGCGGGAGTGATTATGCTTGGCATGGCATGTTTTTCGCTTTTTTGCGGTGCGCTGGGGGCTCGTTTTGGGGCTGTGGCGTCTGTTGGTTTTTCGCACAATTTGAGGCGGAATTTATTTTCGCGCATTCAGGATTTTTCGTTCGGGAATGTGGATCACTTTTCTTCTAGTTCGCTTGTTACCAGGCTTACTACTGACTGCACTAACGTTCAGAACACTTACCAGATGCTTATTCGAATTTGCATTAGGGCGCCTTTTATGCTGATTTCGGGTACGGTTCTTGCGTGCTTTATCAGTTTAAAACTTTCGCTGATTTTTGCTATTGCAATTCCGCTTGTAGCTGTGGTGCTGATTTTACTGGCAACAAAGGGATTTCCGCTTTTCCAGAAGATGCTTAATCTTTACGACAAAGTTAACACTGATGTTCAGGAAAATCTTACTGCAATCCGCGTGGTTAAGAGTTTTGTGCGCGGCGACTTTGAAAACCAGAAATTTGATTCTTGTGCTGATGAACTGCGTAAGGCTCAGGTTAAGGCAGAACGGCTGATTATTCTTACAAATCCGCTGATGCAGATTGTTATTTACGCGAGCATTATTGCTGCAATGTGGTTTGGCGGAAGAATGATTGTGTTTGGCAGTCTTAAAACTGGTGAACTTGTAAGTTTTATTTCTTACATTGGGCAAATTCTTATGTCGCTGATGATGGTTTCTATGGTTTTCATTGGCGTGGTTCTTTCTAGGGCGAGTATTTCGAGAATTCTTGCGGTTCTTGAAGAAAAACCTGAAATTCAAAATCCAAGTGCTGAAGTTGAAGTTGATTTGGTTAAGGACGGCTCTGTAGATTTTGAAAACGTTTCTTTTAGTTACACAAAGGATTCTGAAAACTGTGTTTTAAGCGACGTGAACTTGCACATTAAGGCTGGTCAGATGGTGGGAATTATTGGCGGAACTGGTTCTTCTAAATCAACTCTGATTTCTATGATTCCGCGCCTTTATGATGTAACTAGCGGTTGTGTTAAAGTGGGCGGCGTTGACGTTAGAAATTACAATCTTGAAAAACTTAGAGACAGTGTTTCTGTGGTTTTGCAGAAGAATGTTCTTTTTAGCGGCACTATACGCGAAAATCTTCTGTGGGGAAATGAAAAGGCTACTGAAAGTGAGATTCAAAAAGCCTGCCAAATTGCCGACGCCCACGAATTTGTAAGCACGCTTCCAGACGGTTACGAAACTGAACTTGGTCAAGGCGGCGTTAATTTGAGCGGCGGTCAGAAACAGAGACTTTGCATTGCGCGTGCCATCCTTAAAAATCCTAAAATTCTTATTATGGACGATTCTACTTCTGCAGTTGATACTGCCACTGATTCAAGAATTAGAAGCGCACTCAGGGAAAATCTTAAGGATTCTACAAAAATCATTATTGCACAACGCATAAGTTCGGTGCAGGACGCTGACGTTATTTTTGTACTTGAAGACGGTAAAATCAGCGGTTTTGGAACTCACGAAGAACTTTTGAAGAGCAACGAAATTTACCGCGAGGTGTATGAATCGCAGCAGAGTAAGAACTGATGAAAAGTCTTTATCTGCGTAAAAAAACGTTAAAAAAAATTGTTCCGGGACTTTTTGTAAAATCCGGGAATTTTTTACTGAAAAAAATAAAGTCTG
>CAZXCR010000082.1:2405-7054 GCA_964639315.1 uncultured Treponema sp.
GTAAATCTGTAAATCAGCAAATTTTCCAGACTTTTATAATAGGAGAAAATCAGATGCCACCTGTTAAAAATAAGGGCACTGCCAGACCTAAGAATTCTAAAAAAACTATCGCACGGCTTTTGTCGTATATGAAAGAATTTAAATGGCTGGTTGTTCTGCTGTTTTTTGTTACATTAATCAGCGTTGGTGCAAGCGTTTTAGGAGATACGCTCATAAAACCGGCGCTTAACGACTATATTCTTCCGCTGTTCAATAAGGCTCAGGAAGGAAATTCACTCACTTTTGCAGATTTTATTCCTTTTGTAAGGCTGCTTTCTGTGATTGGAGGCATTTTTGTTTTAGGTGCGGCTGCCAGTTGGGGAACTTCCAGAATTATGCTGCACATTTCTACAAGAATTCTGTTTAAAATCCGCACGGAACTTTTTCATCAGATGGAAACCCTTCCGCTGCGCTTTTACGACAGTCACACTCACGGTGAACTGATGTCGCTTTACACAAATGATGTTGACACCCTGCGCGAAATGATGAGTCAGACTTTGCCACAACTTATTACGAGCGTTATTACCGTAACTGCGCTTTTTGTAATGATGATTATTGTAAGCCCAATTCTGACTGTGGTTGTTATTGCCTGCCTTGTGCTGATGATGTTTTTGGCGTCGAAAGTTGGTAAAAAAAGTGCAAAGGCCTTCCGCGACCAGCAGAAAAATATTGGTCAGTTGAACGGCTACATTGAAGAAATGATTGAAGGTCAGAAAGTGGTTAAGGTTTTTAATCACGGAAATAAATGTAAGGAAGAATTTAACAGTCTTAACGACAGTCTTCAGGAAGCTTCTACCAGAGCAAACACTTTTGCAAACATTTTGGGCCCTATAATGAACAACTTGAGTCACGCTCAGTACGCGCTTGTTGCAATTGCGGGAGCATTTCTTGTAATCAAGGGAAAAAGCGACATTGGTTCAATTGCGGCATTTTTGCAGTACACCAGAAGTTTTTCACGGCCAATCACAATGATAAGTCAGCAGTTCAATTCCGTACTGAATGCTCTTGCTGGTGCTGAAAGAATTTTTAATGCAATCGACCAAAAAAGCGAAGAAGACCACGGAACTATTACTTTGGTAAATGCGGTGGAAACTTCAGAAAGTGCGAGTGCTGATAAAAAGAGTCACTTGGTTCAGTCTTTTGCAAATACTGGAAACTGGGCTTGGAAAGACGGCGAAAAACTAACAAAGCTCAAAGGCGATGTAAACTTTGAAAAGGTAAGCTTTAGTTATGTTCCAGAAAAAGAAATTCTTCACAAAATTGACCTTCACGCAAATCCTGGCGAAAAAATTGCACTTGTAGGCTCTACAGGAAGCGGAAAAACTACAATTACAAATCTTCTTACTCGGTTTTATGATATTGATGAGGGAAAGGGTCAGATTACATTTGACGGCATTCCGATTAAAAACATTTCAAAATCTGACCTTAGAAAATCGCTGGGAATGGTTTTGCAGGACACTCACCTTTTTACAGGAACAATCCGCGAAAATATTCGCTACGGAAATCTTGAAGCAAGCGAAAGTCAGATTATTGCAGCGGCAAAACTTGCAAATGCAGATCAGTTTATTCGTCATCTTGAAAAAGGCTACGACACTGTGATTACAGGCGACGGCGGAAACTTGAGTCAGGGACAGAGGCAGCTTTTGGCAATTGCGCGGGCAGCCGTAGCAGATCCGCCAGTTTTGATTTTGGACGAGGCTACTTCGTCAATTGATACTCGCACTGAAAAATTGATTGAAAAGGGAATGGATCGTCTTATGGAAGGCAGAACGGTTTTTGTAATTGCCCACAGACTTTCTACGGTTCGGAATTCAAATGAAATTATTGTTCTTGAAAAGGGCGATATTATTGAAAGAGGAAACCACGAAAAGCTTATGGCACAAAAAGGCCGCTACTACAAGCTTTACACCGGTGCGTTTGAATTAGACTGATTTTTTTTGGTAAGGAAAAAGAGCGCGAGTGTTACTTACTTGGAGCGAAGTTTGCCGCAACCTTACGGTTACGTATGCCCACATTCGCGGGCAATACGAGTTTCGGCAAACGAAACTCGTAGAATTGCTTTGTTAAGAATTTATTTTCTTTACTTACGCACAAGCCAAGCTTAGCCCGGATTGTAGTGGCGCGCGATTAGCGCGTTCTGAAGCGTAGCGGAAGAATGAAGGCGAAGCCGCAACCGCGGAAAGCCGGTTTCCTAATAAAAATTTTCAGCCGAGGGCACAGCGTGCGCGAGAAAAAGTTGCACACTTGAGAAAAAAAGCTTGCTTCAACTAAGTAAAAATTGCAAAAACTCGAATTTTAACCTAGTTAAGAAATAAATTTTTATTAACCGAAAATTTCATTGGTAACCTGCGCGCCAGAATTTCGCGTAAAGAAATTTTATTCAGCTAAAATCCCGTTCATCACAGACTTGATTTCTTTTGCAGAAAGTTTTCTGTTTGCTAAAAGAATTTCGTCCATAGCGCCTTTAAAATACGGATCATTCCAGTTTGACTTTCCAAAGTAAAGATTTTTTCCTTCAGCATTTCTAAAATCTTCCACAAGAACCGGTGCCTTTACTTCATCCATTAAAACGCCATTCTGGTAAAGACACATTTTTCCGTTTCCGTAAGTGGCAGCTAAATGAACCCACTCGTTAGCTTTTGGCAGCAAACTGTAAACCTGGTATCCAGTCTTTTCTTCGTGAAGACCTAAAATTCCTGGCGTTCTACCGTCAACTGCACAGTAAACATCGGGGCGGCGGTTTCCTATATCCCACACGCGGCACCAATTGCGCCATTCATCCGCCTTAACCCACACGCAAACTGTAAAAGAATCGCCTTTAAGCAAATCATCATTAAATTTTATAAACTCATCATCGCCATTAAAATAAAGTGCCTTGCCAAATTTTCCGTCAACAAGAAGAGTTTCGCTAGCATTCGTTTTTATATCTGAACCAAAAGAACTTTCGTCTTTTACAGTATTATTTTCTATTTTGCCGTCAAAAGAATAGTAGCCCACAATTCCCTTCGCCTTTTTTAAATTGAACTTAGGAGCGCAAAAACACGAAAGCGACGCAAAACTTATTGCAAAAAGTGCAGTAATTATTTTTTTCATCATAAAACCTCATTAAAAATTTATGAAAACGTTTACATAAATCAGTATATATTTACGCCGTTGATTTTACAAGAAAAAAAATGCAAAAATCAAAAATGGACATACAAAAAAATCAATGTTAAAATGATTGTAAGATTTTCGCCTGGGAAAACTGCAATTTTTTTTAAGTACGTAAGGCATTTTGTAAAAAATCAAAAAAGAGGATTTATATGAACGAAACTGATTTTATTATCCCTGAAGGAACAACGCAAATCGATGAAAATACAATCTCGGATCACAGAAACCTTGGAAGTGTAAAACTGCCGGAAAGTCTTTTAGTTATTGGAGATGGCGCGTTTGCAAACTGCATAAACCTTAAAAATATAATAATTCCGGCGGGAGTTGTAACAATCGGGCGGTATGCCTTTGCAAACTGCATTTCACTTGAATCCGTGGAAATTCCTGACGGGGTAAAATCTATTGAAGAATGTGCCTTTGTTGGCTGCGAGACTATGGAATCGCTTATTCTGCCAGAAACTTTAACTCAAATAAAAAACAAAGCTTTTGAAGGCTGCACTGGAATTAAAAATCTTGTTATTCCGTCAAATTTAACTGAATGTGCCGCAAATGCATTTCCAAACAGCAAAAAATATCTTCCGGTAAACAAATCTTACAAGTACGAAAACGGAGTTATGGTAAACGAAAGCAACAATATACTTCTTTTTTACGACGGAACTGCAAAATGCGTTGCAACTCCAGAAAATGTACGCGGAATTGCCAGCAGAGCTTTCTACGGAACTTCAGTTGAGCGCGTTAGAATTTGCGAAAATGTTAGAAGTATTGGCGGAGAAGCTTTTGTAAAATGCAAAAATCCAATAAGCATTTATATTCCTCAGTCCGTGGATTACATTGAAAGTTCAGCTTTTGACGAAAACTGCAAAATTTTCTGCAAAAAGGGTTCGTATTCTGAACTGTGGTGCAGAGAAACAAATATGAAACAGATTTAGTGTGCTAAAGTCGAATTTCGATTTTGTTGCAATGTTTTCTTATTTGGAGCGAAGTTTTTTTTGAGTGTGTAACACAGGCTTCGCTTATATTTTCAGGCGACGTATCTTAACCATCGCGACATGCGAGTTTATAGTAACCGCAAGTTGCTATAAGCTTGCGGCAAAATCTTTTAGTAACCAGCGCGCGCTGTTCTTGCAGAAAATTTTCTACTTAACAAACAAAATTTTTTTGCCAGAAAAAGTCCTCTGGTAACCACGCGCGACGGGCGTACTTGCAAAAAAAATTTCTGCTTAACAAAACAAAATTTTCTGCAAAAAGAAAACATCTTGTTACGACCCCGCGCGACAAAAGCGCGCGCTGTTCTTGAAGTAAAATTTTCTACTTAACAAAAAGATTGCGAGTTTGTTGCTTGCGGCTTGGCTTGCGCGAGTTACCAACAAAATTTTATATTTAATAAAAAAAATTTTTTTCTTATCAGGCTGAATTTCGAGTTTAAATAAAATTTACAAAAAGATGTAGGAAAATAAAAG
>CAZXCR010000083.1:0-7035 GCA_964639315.1 uncultured Treponema sp.
CGACTCTCTCAATCGGCGCTTAAATGATTAATTGCAAAAAACTCGAATTTTGACCAAATAAAAAATTTTATAAACAGAAGAAAAATTTCAATTTGAAAAGAAAGCTTAGCCCGGATTGTAGTGGTGCGAAGCAGACGATGTGCGTAGCGCAGCGCCCGGAGGCGAAGGCCGGAGCCACGGAAAGCCGGTCGAAGAAGTGGAATTTGCTCCAGAAAAATATCCCGAATTTGCGTTGGTTGACATCTATAATATAGAAATTTAAAATGTGTGCGAAATAATTTATCTTTTTTGGAGAGTATTGGAAATGGAAAAGAAACCGCTTATTGAAGTGTATGGCAAGTATTTTGAACAACTTGAAAAAATGTCTGTGGCTGCGGATAAAATTAACGAAACAAATATTTATCAGGAAGGAAATCCGAATACACGGGAACTTTTAGACCGTTTGGTTGGGGATAATCTTTTGCCTGAAAGTCATTTGGAAAATGTGGCTAATTTTGAAAAATTTTATGACCTTGTGTCGCAGGGAAAGCATGGTCTGATTTTGATGGAACATTATCAGAATACTGATTTGCCTGCTTTTTGTTATATGCTTGAACATTCTGGAAGTGAAAAACTTGCTGACCTTTCAAAGAGAATTGTTGCAATTGCCGGAATGAAACTGAATGAAGACAATCCTTTTGTTAAGGCATTTGCAGAAAGTTTTACAAGAATTGTTATTTATCCTACCAGAAGTTTGGACAAGAAAGTGGAAAATGCTCAGTCTGAAGAAGAAAAAGAAGCTGAGGAAATGAAGGCTAAAAAGATTAATTTTGCTGCTATGAGAACTATGGATAACTGCAAGCGCAATGGTCAGGTTATTTTGGTATTTCCTTCTGGAACTCGTTATAGGCCTGGTCATCCTGAAACAAAGCGTGGATTGCGCGAAATTGACAGTTATCTGCGCCTTTTTGATGTAGCAATTTTAGTTAGTGTAAACGGAAATATTCTTGAAATTACTGATGAAAATATGCTTCATGACAAAGTTGGTCCGGATAAGCAGATTTTTGCTGCAAGTGACGTAATTGAGTGTAAGCCTTTTAGAAAAGAATTTATGGCTTCTTTGCCAGAAGATACTCCTGATCCAAAACAGTCTATGATTGATCACGTAATGGATATTTTGAATGAGCAGCATGAACGAATCGAAAAAATCAGATAATTGCGAAAAGTCCAGCAAAAAAACAAAGATAAAATCGCCTCTTAACAAGACACTTGATATGAGCATAGAAGATGGAAAAGTTTATTTTAAAAAGTGCCTTGATTTGAGGAATGAAGAGAATTTGGATTTTTACACAAAAGCTGATGGGAAAATAAATTTTGAAACAATAGAAGACAAAACTATTTGCGGAGAAAGTTTTGATGTTATGAAAAGACTTCCGAACGGTAGTTTTGATTTGGCTATTGTTGACCCGCCTTACAATCTTACTAAAGATTTTGGTGGTAAAAAGTTTTCCCAAACTTCAGATTCTCTTTATGCAGAGTATACTAACGAATGGTTGGCTCTTCTTTTACCGCTTTTACGAACAAACGGTAGTTTATATATTTGCTGCGACTGGAAAAGTAGCATAGTAATAGCTTCTGTTTTGAGTGAATTTGAAAAAAACAAACGACTGTTCGTTAGGAATAGAATTACCTGGCAGCGGGAAAAAGGTCGTGGGGCAAAATCGAATTGGAAAAATTCAATGGAAGACATTTGGTTTTGTACTCTAAGTGACAATTATTTTTTTAATCTTGATGCTGTAAAAATCCGTAGAAAAGTTATTGCTCCTTATAAAACTAATGGAATTCCTAAAGATTGGTCAGAAACAGAAGATGGAAAATTTAGAGACACCTGCCCAAGCAATTTTTGGGATGATATTTCTGTACCCTTTTGGAGTATGCCTGAAAATACAGCACATCCAACTCAAAAACCTGAAAAACTTATTGCAAAACTTATTTTGGCATCCAGCAAAAAAGATGATGTTGTTTTTGATCCTTTTTTGGGCAGCGGAACAACGAGCGTTACTGCAAAAAAACTTGGGCGACATTTTTGTGGAATTGAGCTTAGCGAACAATACTGCGGTTGGATAGAAAAGCGCCTTGAAGATGCAGAAAGTAACAAAACAATTCAGGGGTATAGTGACGGTGTTTTTTGGGAGCGAAACACTGGAAATTTTCAAAAATAAACTGTATCCATAAAATTTAGGGTACAGTTTTGGATTTGCCCTAAACAGCCAGTTTTGTTTTTTAATTAAAAATTTTATCAGTAACAGGGCTTTGTTACAGTGCAATGTACCGCTTGATTTCGACGGGCTCAACCGGCGTGATTTGTGTTTCCTTACACCTTTTTTTGCAACTTTTTTCGTTATAAAACAATCTAATTATTGTGAGGGCTAAAAATGAATTTTAAGCGGAGTTTTTTGACTTTCGTTTTGATGTTGTTTTTTTGCGCGCAAATTTTTTGTATTTCGCCGATTTTTCCACCAAAAGAAATAGAGATTTTAAAAAAATCATATCCTGATATTAAATTTTCCTACAAGTACGATTCTAAGGTAAAAGACTGGAAAATCATTTTAAAAATTCCATATTACGACGAAGACACTGTGTTTTATTGGTCTGAAGGAAGAATGCTTCCAGAAGAAGAGCTTTTTAACGCACAAAAATATTGGCCAATTATCTATAAAATTTCAGAACTAGAAGATCCTGCAAATATGACCGAACAACAAAAAAATCAGTTAAAGAAATTTTCGTCTACAGAAAATAGAAAGTCTGGTGCAGGAACGCCAATGTTTTTTTTTGATGCTGTTTATGATTCAAAAACAAGAGCGAGTCTTGAAAAAAGAATAAAAAGAATCAATTTTTTAGGAAAAAATACAACGGTTCACGAAAAAATTGTTGCGCCTTTAAAAAAAGTAGATGAAAAAATATTAAAACTTTCAGAATCAGATTCGGAAGTAAAAGAATTTTTAGAAAACTTAAAGTCTGCCGATGCTTATTATTGGCGGATAATCAGCGGAACAAACAGAAAATCTTTTCACAGTTTGGGAATTGCGCTTGATGTTCTTCCATACAAGTACGGTGGAAAGGAAGTTTTTTGGAGTTGGGCAAAAGACAAAAATCCTGATGGATGGATGTTTACGCCTCTTTCTAAAAGATGGATGCCGCCAGAACAGGTAATAAAAATTTTTGAAGAAAATGGTTTTATTTGGGGCGGAGATTGGGCAATTTGGGACAATATGCATTTTGAATATCATCCTGAATTAATTTTGTATAAGGCTGCAAAGTTCATCAATATCTTTTGAAAATTTCGATTTTTTTAAGATGACTGTAAAGATGACTAAAATCAGTAAAAGTGTTTGGAGCGTTTTATGAAAAACCTTTTTATATATGCAAGGAAAATTTTTAGTTTTCTGATTTGCATTACATTTTTTTCTTGCACGAATTCCTTTGTGGAGAATTTAAATACTTCTGAAATCAAAGTAGCTTCTTCGGAAATAGCATCTCCTGGAAATTTAACTGCAAGTAACGGTGACTGTAAAAAAATCACTTTAAGCTGGGATTCTGTTTCAAATGCAAAACAATATCTTATTTACAGCGCAAACTCTCCTTATGAAGACTTTGTTCAGATTGGCGAAACAAGCGGAAATGTTGCAAGTTTTGAATATTCCGTAAGTGCAGGAACTTCTTTGTGGTTTAGAGTTTGTTCTGTTTCTTATCTTGGCGAAAAATCAGCAATGAGTTCTTACGTGTTTGGTTCTTCAATGGCAGTGCCAAATATTACTGATGTTTCTTTGGGAACTGACGGAACCAGCGTAACTGTAGTTTGGTGGATGAATAATTGTTCAAGCAAAACGTATCAAGATTCTTGTGTTTTTGAAGTAACTTGCTACGAAGAAGATAAAATTTCAGTTTTAGGAACTTACAAAGCTTCTGGTAGCGAACGAAGTGTTGAAATCAGTGGACTAAAAAATCGGGCAACTTATTATTATCAGGTAAAAGCATATATCGACGGATTTAATGGCGAAACAAGCGATTTTGCTGATGCAGAAACTGCGCGGCTTACAACTCCTTCTGCTCCAGAAGATGTGAGCGGAGAAAAGGGAATTAGCACTGATGAAATAAATGTAAGTTGGACTTTGCCTGAAGGAGTGGATGTAAAAGTTTCTTCGGGAATTTACAACGAACATCCGCTTTATTTTACAATCGAAAGAAAATTGCTGAGCGAAGATGACGACTCTTATACAGTTTTAGTTCCTTACATTGGAACTTATAATGAAAGTGCTGACGGAATTTATTTTACTTGCGCTGAAAATAATGTCTTTACTGATTCAGAATTGAAATACGGAAGTTTAAAAGTCAGCATAGAAGATGCAAATTCTGATGATGCGGTTGCAAATTATGAAAATTATATTCCTGGTGCAAAACTTACTTACACAGATTCAACTGCGCTTAGGGGAAAACAGTATTCTTATAGAATCCGCTCTTATGCAGATGCTGTTGAAAATAAAACCGTCAGTTCAGATTTAAGTGTGGCAGATTGTGATGCCTGGCTGATTTCAAATTCAGTTTTGGAAACAAAATATAAATACACAGAAGATTCTGCTGATGAAACAAAATTTTCTTCTGTTGATATAAGTTTTGATTTTGCCTTTGAAGATTTTTCTCTTGATGATGAAAATTTTTATATTTACGCTTTAACTTATGCACGTACAGCCTTTGAAAGCGAAGCGCAGGACGAAGAAAAAGTTCTTAAGTTTTTTGATTCAGTTGAAGAAATAAATGAATTTGTAAAAACTTGCGATTCTGACTTTTTATCTAATGAAGAAAAACAAGGCTTTTATTCATTTAAAATTTATATCTGCAAAAATTCTGTGGATAAGACTTCGTTGGAAATTCCAGCGGCTGAAAATTATTATTACAGCGTTTCTGCTTCAAATACAATTTCTATTACAGATGATGCAAATAAACTTCCTGTAATAAATTCTTTTGAAGTTGATGATGGATTTGCTGATAAATATGTTTTGACTTGGGATTACAATTCATCTTATTCGTACACAATTTATTGGATTGAATATGACGGCGATTCAGAACAGCCACTTTCTGAAGAAAGTGAAAGTCTTTCGCTAACACAAACTGCCTCTGACGGAACAATTTCTTTAATCAGCGGAATTTCTACAGAAACAAAAACAGAAACTTCTTCTGATGGAACAAGTTCGGAAGTAACTTACGCAACTTACACTCATTCTGCACAAAGTGGAAACGCACGAAAATATACTCTTATTGCAGAAAACGGTTTGCAAACAGCAAAAACTTTTGATTCAGTTTCAAAAACTTTAGGAACGGCGCAAGTTTCAACAAAAGGATTGTTCTATGATTCAATTTGCGTAACTTGGTCACAAGTTCAAATGGCAGAGGATTATGAACTTAGCGCATACTATTCAAGTGATGATTCAAAAACTGAACTTGCAGTTACAACTGGCGATGTAGTAAATACAGAAATTTCTGAAGAAAATGGAATTTACTCTTGTGTAATTTCAAAGCCAGAAGGATATAACAGCGCTATAAAATCAGGAAGCGAAATTATTTTAACTGTAACTGCGAAAAATGAAAAAGATTCCACCGCTTCGCAAAATTCAGTAAGAACTTTTGGACCGGCTTTAATTGACGCAAGCACAGGAACTTTGTACGAAAACAATATCAACATAAATTGGAACAAAATTGACGGAGCTGCCGGTTACATAATTTATCGTGTTTTGTATTCTGACAGAACTGCTGACAATTCAAAAATTGAAAGTTCAACAGATACATATTATTTTGACGTAGCAAGTTCAACTTTAAAAAGAAACGGCGAAAATCCGGCAGAAGGAACGAGTGTTTACTTAAAAAACTCAAGATATTATTTGAATGAAATAGACGATTCAGACTGTTTGGACGAAATGAGCATAAATCAGCGAAAAATCTCTTGGGGACGACCTTTTGGCTACATAATTCTTCCAGTTTTAACTGACAGCGATGATTTTTATTTTACTGACCTTGAAATAAGTTCTGACGGAAACGCAGGAGTTTCTTACGCTGACGTAACAGAAAGTTCTGCCTTCGTAAAAAATGCCGCAATTGGTTACGGATTAAATGTTAGTGCGGCAAAAAGTGAAAGCTCAACAGCAATTCAAGTTTCTTGGGAGCGTCCTTACGAAAATGATTCTGGGGTTCCTTATATTTACAGGCGACTTTATGGTAGCAGCGATAATTGGTCAAAAATCAAAGAAGGAAATATAGATACTACAGTTTTCAACGATGAACTTTCTGATATGGACAAAACAAAGGCTTACGAATATGCAGTTCAATATCATACTTCTACAGCTGATTTAAGTTACAAAACCGCTTATGCAGAGCATTTACAAGCCTTAGATGAACGTTATTCAGATGTTGCAGAAGCGGATTATGAAGAGCTTAACAAAGGTTATTTGTTTTATATGGATTTTAGTGCATCTTATAACGGAACTGTTGATTCAGACGGAACTTACAAAAATGATGAAAATTATTATTCAGAAAAAGTTTCTCATACGCTGTGGAATTTTGATGAGCGAAAACGAGGACCTAAAACTTATACAATCAGTGCAATGAATCAGAATACAAGTATGGGCTATGTAAAACTTGCTGATATTGCAGTTGATTCATCTACAGGCGAAGAAACTTTTACACTAAATGCAAGTGACGGAATTTTAACTGATGACACAAGTTCAGATACAAAAATAGTAAAAAGTGGTTCAAGTTTGATTTTGTCGCCAATAGGTTTAACTGCAGGAAGTGCAAACTATACTGACGGAATTTTGAAAGTTCTAAGAGCTGCAAAAACTTATTACAAGCTTGATTCAAGTCTTGAATATTCAAAGTCCGACGAAACTAGCGGAACTGCGGTTATGGAAGAAGAAACGTATGCTTACCGCCAGATTTCGAACGAAGAACTTACAAAAGCTGCAATGCTAGTTCTTGCTTACGGATTTTATATGAATGACGGTG
>CAZXCR010000084.1:0-7007 GCA_964639315.1 uncultured Treponema sp.
GGGTAATGCAGAAGTTTTTTTTCTTAACTAAAAATTTCATTGGTAACTCGGGCGACTTTGTTAAGAAATGGATTTTTGTTTGACAGAAAATTTTATTGGTAACTTGGGCGACTTTGTTAAGAAATGGATTTTTGTTTGACAGAAAATTTTATCAGTAACTCGGGCGCGGGTAATGCAGAAGTTTTTTTTCTTAACTAAAAATTTCATTGGTAACTCGGGCGAGTTTGTTAAGAAATGGATTTTTGTTTGACAGAAAATTTTATCAGTAACTCGGGCGACTTTGTTAAGAAGAAAATTTTTAGTAAACAAGGAATTCTTTCAGTAACAGCCCCCATCAGCACTTTCTTTTAATCGTGATATTCCACAACAAAAGACTGGTAGCGGGAATTCTTAAACTGAATAAGCCAGCCGTTTTCGTAAATGCACTTTTCATCAGAATCTTCTATTTTGAATACCTTTTCATTTTCTTCGGTATAAAAAATTTTCCCTGAATCTGAAACAACTGACGGATTTTTTGAATTAAGCGGAAGAGAGTACTCGCCGTAAAAACTCACAACATAAATGTATTCATCGCTAACGTCGTAGCAGGTGTTTTCGTAGCAGTCAATAAAGGCGTATGAAGAAAATTTTATTTCTGGGGAAGAACCGTCCGAAGTATTTTCTGCAACATAAATTTCTGTGTACCCTTCGTGAATTTTTGACGTAAGCGATTTTTCCCATAATTCAGTGGCAGTTTCTTTATCAGTTTCAATCCAGGTGTAAGAAGAATCAAAATCTGGCATTGAACTTACAGTCGTTATTTGCGAAAGTTTATTTTTTGTTTCTTCATAAATTGCCGCATTGTATTCGCAGGAGATAAAAACTGAAAGAATAAAAAAACTTAAAAAAACTGCAGAAAATATTTTTTTCATAAAAAATCCTAGTACTCAAAAATATATTCTTCAAAATCAAAAGTTGAAAGGTCTTCTTTTTTGTAAACTTCTGCCCAGCCGTTTTTAAAAATACAGTAATCCCAGTAACCGTAGCTGGTTTTTATTTTTATTACAGATTCGTCATCAGCGGACTGAAAAAATTCTGCTTCCGAATCTTCTGTATAAGATTTTATATTTTCTGTTAACTGAACCGTCTGCATTAAAATCATAGCGTAGTAAGATTGATAATCTTCAACTTCGCTGTCGTACTGAACATAGGATTCTTTCATCCTGATTACGTTACCAGGATAACGCATATAAATTTTGACTTTTTTTGAGCGTTTGGCAGAAAAATCGTACGAGTTCCAGAGGGTTAAAACTTCTTCGGCTGATATTTCTTTCCATTCAGTGTCTTCGTATTTTTGCGGATACCAGTCTACAGAATTTATGCTGCAGGACAAAAAAAATACAGGCAAACAAATCATTAAAAAAAAGAGGGGTAAAAATGTAGATTTATTTTTCATATTTTCTCCTGATTTTTTCAAAAACTGTCTGCCTGTTTAGGGAAATTTTCTGTTTACACGCAGAATACGGTAGTTGAGCCCGTCGAAACCACCAGATACTAACGTATGCTTGATTTCGACAAGCTCAATCGGCACTATATTTTACGCGCAGAAAATTCTGTTAAATTCCATTAAAATGCGAATTAATTTTATCCAGTGCGTAAGATTTAAATTCTTCAAGTTTCATTGTTTGCTGAGGGATTTTTGAAGAAAAGCGGAATCTTACGGTTACTGTATTTTCTTCAGCTTCTTTTGCACCAACCACAAGAATGTAAGGAGTTTTGTGTTCAGAAGAAATCATCTTGATTTTATTCTTCATATTGTCATCGCTGGTGTAAGCCTTTGCTCTAATTCCTGCAGCAAGAAGAACTGACGAAACCTTCTGTGCGTACTCGTTAAAATCTCCAGAAACTGGAACAACTGCAGCCTGTTCAAAATGAAGCCAAGCCGGCATTGCACCTGCATAGTTTTCAATCAAAATTCCTAAAAATCTTTCAATTGAACCTAAAACTGCTCTGTGCAGCATAACCGGGTGATGTTTCTGATTGTCAGCGCCAATATATTCTGCATTCAAACGTTCTGCGCTAGGAAGCTGATAGTCCAGCTGAATTGTTCCGCACTGCCACTGTCTTCCAAGGGCATCAAGCAATGTGAACTCAAGTTTAGGACCATAGAAAGCACCTTCGCCAGGCTGAATTTCGTACTCCATTCCGGCAGCAGTACAAGCATTTGCAAGAGCTTTTTCTGCGTGTTCCCAAGTTGAAATATCGCCTACGTGATCTTCTGGCATAGTTGAAAGTTTTACTAAAAGTCCCTTGTCAAAACCAAAATCTTTGTAAACGCCAATCAAAAGACGACAGAATTTTTCAACTTCACTTTCAATCTGCTCTTCGGTACAAAGAATATGTGCATCGTCCTGAACGAATCCGCGCACTCTCATAATTCCGTGCAAAGTTCCGCTCGGTTCATTTCTTACATCGTGACCAAATTCTGCAAGTCGCATTGGCAAATCTTTATATGAACGGATTTTTGACTTAAAAATTTCAAGTGCTCCAGGGCAGTTCATTGGTTTGATTGCAAAAAGACGTTTTTCACTTTCGGTAATGAACATATTGCGCTGATAGTGTCCCCAGTGACCTGACCGTTCCCACAAAGAACGCGGCATAATTGCAGGAGTATTAACTTCTTCATAACCGTCTGCAATTTCTTTCTGACGCATATATTCCTGCAGTGTAAGATACATTTTCCATCCGTTCGGGTGCCAGAAAATCTGACCTGGATCTTCTGGATCAAGATGGAACAAATCTAACTGAACGCCAAGTTTTCTGTGGTCGCGTTTGTCTGCTTCTTCAAGCATTGTAAGATAATCTTTTAAATCGTTAGGCTTGTAAAAACAAACTGCATAAATACGAGTGAGCATTGCTTTGTTGCTGTCACCGCGCCAGTAAGCACCGGCAGTTTTCATCAGTTTAAATGCCTGCTGATTAATTTCTTTTGTTGATTCTACGTGAGGTCCGCGGCACAAATCTAAGTAGCCGTCCTGCTCATAAGTAGTGATTTTTTCGCCATCTGGCAAATCGTTAATTAGTTCAATTTTATAAGGCTGATCTGCAAAAAGTTTTAATGCTTCTTCTTTTGAAACTTCACTGCGCACAAAATTGTGATTTCCCGCAAGAATTTTACGCATTTCTTTTTCGATTGCTGCAAAATCTTCTTCGCTAGGTTTTGTTCCGGTGGTGGTAGTGGAAAAATCAAAATCATAATAAAAACCGTTTTCAATTGCCGGACCAATAGCAATTTTTGTTCCCGGATAAAGATGCATAACTGCTTCTGCCATAACGTGAGCACAACTGTGCCTGATTGTTTGTAATTTTTCGTCTACCATTTTTTCACCTGTAAATAAGAATGAGAAGAAAGTTTAAATGTTCTTCTCAAAATATCACTCTAAATTATTCTTTTTTTATTATCTAATCAATAGCACGGATTGCGGCGGTTACTGATAGAATTTTTTGTCCCCACAAAAATCATTTCTTAACAAACCTCTTAGCCAAGCCTAGCCCGCTATGGAGGTCCGTAGTTCCGCAAGCGAAACTCGCGAGATTCTTTGTTAAGAAAAATTTTGTGCAAGTACGCGCCCGCTTGATGAAAAAAAATTTGCTCCAAAATAATTTTTAAAAGATACCCTTAATTTTCTTCTTTTTTTAACCGATAGACTAAGGGTACGGTGAGTTATTTCATTTTTTTTGATTTATGAGTATTTTTTATGTATGAGGAAATATAATGGCTGAAAGTCAGGACTATAATAAGGAAATCATCAAGGCTATTGAAGAAAAGGAAAACTGGTTCAATGTGATTCAGCTGCCTAAAATTCAGGACGCTTACAGATTTCATTTAACCTGCGTAAGAAATTTGTTTGATGCTATGGTAAAGCGTTCTCTGGTTACTCCGGATCCTTACAAGAACGATAAAAAAATTACCGATATTGAATGCCCGGAATCTACTGATTTTACAGAAAACGAGCGAAGTTTTATTTTTGGCACAAGACTAAGCGATTACGAAAGCACCCTCGACTTTATTTGCAACTATATATGTTTTACCGTAGAGCAACTTACTCCGGAAAAAATCCGCAAACTGCTTGAATTTAATTCCTGCTTTGGCTGGACAAGTTCTAGTTCTAATTCAAGTAAGCCAAATTCACGGGCTCTTTTAAGCGCACTCGATTCTCTAAGAAAAGGCGCTCCTCAGCTTACACTTAGTCTTATTCAGGATAGCACCGTAAAATCAGAAAATGCGCTGCGGCAAATAAACGAAATTTTACGTTCGCTTCTGGACTTTCAAAAAGAACGCTACAAGGGCGACATTCGAAAATACATTTTGCTTTCTTCGGACTTTGATAAAGAAAAGGCTTATTCTTCTGGCAACGCACTTTTTACTGAAATCAAGAAAAATTTTAAACTCATTCCAAACCGCAGTTTTACGCCGGAATATGTAAACGAACTTATTGGCGAAGAAATTTCCTCTGATGCTCCTGAACGCAGAGAAAAGCTTCTAAAAAAGATGAAGGTTGAAAACGAAAAGTCTGCAAAAAAAGAAGTTAAAATAGATACAAAAGAAATGCTTGTGGAAGTTGTGCGCGTAATGGGAACCTTAAATGACCAGTATTTGGTGATTATGGACAGAATTTCTTCAAACCACAAAATTCTTCAGGATGAAAAAAATTCTCTTGGTCGCAGAATTGCTAGATTTTTTAGAAAAATTTTTGGAATTGCAGAACCAGAAGTTGAATACGACCTTATTCTTCAAGACAAAAAAACTGACAATAAAAAGCATGAAAAAATTCAATTCAATCAGTTTATGGCTGCTTTGAGTAAAAGAATTAGATCTTATGCTTCGTTCAGCGAAAAAAATAGTCCAGGTTACCAGAGAATTTTTAGTCAGGAAGAAACTGCAATTTTGGACTTTTTAAATCGCCAGGTTACAGAAAATAATCATCTTTTTGCACAGTTCACTGCGTTTGACGCGTATTTTAAGCAGCACGTTCTTGCAGAAGACAGAAGTAAAATTCACGGACTTTTAATGGAACTTACAACGGTAAAAAATATTCTTGTAAAAGTACGTCAACTTCGCGCAGAATATCTTGCTTACATTGAAGAGCAGGAGCAGATGAAAAAACTTGGAATTAGCGAGTAGAGCACTCGGTTTTTTACCAGATGCCAAATTCAGTGATTCAAGGACATTTACTTTTTTATTAGGAATAAAATTATGACGCTAAAGAAAATTTTGTTTTTTTTAATTTTATCTTCTGCAGAAATTTTTTTTGCATTTTCCTACGATTTTTATGCAGATGAAAAAACAGGTCCTTTTTTAACTGAACAGCGCAATGTTGTAATTGCAGATTCTTTTCATCACTACGATTTAAATCCTCACACCGCATCATATTCTTCAGAAGCTCAGGTTTTAACTGGACTTTACGAAGGACTTTTTTCTTACGATCCGCAAACTTTAGAGCCAATTCCGGCACTCTGCAACTCTTACAAAGTTTCCCGCGACAAAAAGCGCTGGACTTTTACGCTCAGAGACAATGCTTTTTTTAGTGACGGAAGTCAGATTACGGCGCAAACTGTAAAAGATTCGTGGCTGGCTCTTCTTGCTACAAAAAACGCGCCTTTTTCTTCATTGATTGATTTTATTTCTGGGGCAAAAGATTTTAGAACGGGCAAAGGAACTGCAGAAAATGTAAAAATCGAAGTAAAAGACGACTTTACTCTTTACGTTAGACTTGATGAAGCTGCCTCTTACCTGCCAAAACTTTTGTGTCATCAGGCATTTGCAGCCGTAAGTAAAAATCCAAATATCTATTCAGGGCCATTTTATCTTGAATCTTACCAGAACAACGTTTTAGTAATGAAAAAAAATTTTAATTACTGGGACGCAAACAAAGTTTTAATTCCGGGAATAACTTTTGTACAAAACGAAGATGCTGAAGAAAATGCGTTTATGTTCAACACAGGCACTGCTGACTGGGTTACAGGCAATGCTAATGTTCAAAAAATAATCAATCAGAATTCTATAAAACTGAGTACTGCCTTTGGAACAAGTTATTTTTTCTTTAAAATAAACAATAGTCCGTGGAATAAGAGCGAATTTAGAAACGCCCTTCTCTACGCCATTCCGTATAATGAGTTAAGAGGAAAATATTCGGTTCCGGCAGAAACGCTGGTTTATCCGCTTGCGGGCTACAATTCAGTGATTGGAATTAATGACTATGACCCTTCTTACGCTCAGGAATGTATGGAAAATGCAAGAAAAAAATATGAAATTCCAGAAGACGAAAGACTTACTCTTGTTTTTGCCTGCAACGATTCTGATTACCAAAAAGAATGGGCTCAACTTCTAAAAAAAGCCTGGGAACCGCTTGGGGTGGATTTACTTGTGCAAACAAGCAGCAGTGAACTTTACAATTCTTCAATTTCCGAGTGGAATGCTGATCTTTTTGTTTACTCGTGGCTTGGCGACTTTGCTGATCCGCTGGCATTTCTTGAACTTTTTAGAGGCGATTCGTCGCTTAACGTGGCAAATTACAAGAACGAGCAGTTTGATGAATACTTGCTTGAAGCTTCCCGCGAAACCTTCGATTCAGAACGCTACAATCTTTTAGGTAAAGCCGAGCAAACTCTTTTAGATGACGGAATGATTATTCCTCTTTCGCATTCAATTTCGCTGCACATTATAGACACAGATTTAATTGGCGGTTGGACTACAAATGCCCTCGACATTCATCCGCTCAAATATCTTTACATAAGGCACAAAGTAACAAAGCTTCCAAATATGATTTAGTGGCTTGCTAACAACACCGATTTTTTGTATTTGGAGCGAATTCTTCTCCCTCAAGCGCGCCACACAGGCAAAGCCTGCGTGGCAGTTTTTTTAGGAATCCCGCTTTCCGCGGTTGCGGCTTTCGCCTTCATTCTTCCGCTTCGCTCCAGAACGCGCTATTGTGTTTTCTTAGTCACATATTAGGCGTTAGAAAAAT
>CAZXCR010000085.1:0-6986 GCA_964639315.1 uncultured Treponema sp.
GTTAAGAAAATGAATGTTTGTAAAGTAAACCTGCGAGTTTTGGAACAAAACTCGACGAGTAAAATGCTTTAGCATTTTACTCAACTATCGGGGCTAGGTTTGGCTTATTTTGTGTGCTAAGAAAAAATCCACTGGTAACTGGCGGGCGTGTACTTGAAGAAAAATTTCAGTTAATAAAAAAAATCTTCTTGTTAAGAAAAAAGTTCACTAGTAACCAGCGCGGCGCGTATACTTGAAGTAAATTTCTTCTTAGCAAAAAAAATTTTTCTATGCAAAGAAAACACTTTGTTACAAAACCGCGCCCGACGCATAATGTCGAGAATTTGCGCTTAACAAACAAATTACTTGCAAAAACAAATCACTCTGTTACGCTCCACGCTGTCATCACAAAAAAATTCTGCTAGAAGAAGAGCTCTTTTTTGTCTACAATAAAATTATGAATTATCAGACCTTGGCACGACTTTTTTTGCTGCTTTTACTTTTTTTTGTTAACTCAAGATTTTTATTTATAAAGAATTCCAAAACCGACAATCTTTCTGTTATTCCGTTTTTTTCACTTTTTATTTCAATTATGAACATTCTCGCATACGGAATAAATCCGCTTGAAATCACTCTTTTTTTGCTTACATTTTTTGTTTGCCTGTGGAATTTTCGTGCTTTACTAAGATTTAACTCCGCGCTTGTTATTGACGCTTACGGACCGCTATTTAAACTTTCTTCGACCGTAAATTTAATTTTTACAATAGTTCTTTGCGTTCTTGTAATAATTTTTATTCCTGCAAAAGACAACAAAAATAAATTCAAAATACAAGTCACTTCTCAAAATTACAGCGGAAATTTTACCAGCGGATTTGCAGAACAAAAAAATCCCTTTGAAAAAAAGTCGCTTGTAATTTACGAAATTTCAAAAAAATCTGAACTAAAAAAAGAGAATTCTCCCGTCAGCGAAAATTTAATTTCAGCAGAAGAAAAGCAAAATCTGCAAAAAACAGTTCTTTTTCTTCCTCCAAAAAATGCAAATTTTCAAGTTTACAAAAATTTTCTTTACAAACTTGCATTCGACGGTTACAAAGTTTATTTTGCTGATTTTAATTCAAGTGATGCGCAATGGTTCAATAAATTTCAGAATTTGCACTTTTTAAGAACCGACTCTTTTAGATACGAAAAACTTTTTCACCCTCAAAAATATGAATCTCACATAAAGTCAAAAAGCAATTTGATACAAATGGAAATGCGGCAGTTTGTAAAAACAGTAAATCCCGCACAAAACGAAATTGTTTTTCTTCTTACCGAAGACGACCTTACAAATTCTCTTCCAAAAATGCAGACGGAATTTCCCGGCACACTCAGCGGAACTTTTGATTTAAATATAAATGACGGTCTTTATTCAAGCGGAGGCTGGGGGCCAATAGAAAACACAGATCCTCTTTTAGCGTTTTTTCTTGGCTTAAAAAAAGAAAAGTCAGGCTTCATTTCAAGTCATCTTGCTTCCACATTTGAAAAATTTTCTGATAAAATTTTAGAACAATCTGTTAAAAAACTTCCTGAAGCTGATTTTGCAAATTCTCTTAGTCAAGAGCACCTTTAATAAAAACAATCTGTTATAAACCTAAGAGAATTTGAATATAATCGAAAATTTGCTATAATTAAAGCGATGTTGGAATTAAAAGTTAGTTCAAAAAATCCGGCTGCCATAAATTCAGCTTTTAAGAAAATTAAAGAAATGGTTAACACAGGCGCAGTTTCGAAAGATTCGCCAGTGCATATTATTCTTGAACCAGGCTCGTACAAGGAAATTATCCGCTATAATCTGCGAAATCCTCTTGTTATGGAATCGTCTTCTTCTAACGCTTTATCTACCGTTGTTCAGGCTGAAAATTGTGAGTATTTTAATCACGGAGTTGAAAACAGAGCAATTTTTTCAATCGGTCCAAATGCCACAGAAGTTACTTTAAAGAATTTTACAATCATCAACACGCACAATAAAATCTGCGAAGAACCAAAAACTTTAAATGACAGTGCCGAAGCTCTTTCTTGGTGTAACGAAAAAGGAACTCTTTCCTGCAAAAATATGCGCTTTGAAAGCCGACAAAATACGCTTTACGTGCACGGTTTTTCGTGGTTCGAAGACTGCTATTTTTCTGGTGACGTTGATGTTATTTACGGTGACTGCAACACGTCTTTTTTTGAAAATTGCGAAATTTTTGTGCGTCAGGATAATCGTGGCGACCACAACGGCTTTGCTGTAAAAAGTCTTGCGCTGGCAAATAAGAAAGGATTTGTTTTTTCCGCTTGTAAATTTACTGGTGAAAAACGAAAAAGAAGTGTGCTAAGCGTTTATAGAACTAGTGGAAAAGGTTCTGCTGAATCTGAAAAAAACTGGGACAGTGCCGCTTTTATAAACTGCATTATAAGCGATTCTTTTAAAGAAGATTTAATTTGGGACGACGATTTAAATATTCCTGTTTATCCGCGTGGAAATGCCTTAACTGGAATTCGCGAGTACAAAACACTTTGTCTGTCAAAATCAGGAAATCTTTCGCCTGCCAACACTTTGCTTAGAAACATTGCAACCTACACTTTAACAGACGACGATTATTATGCACTTTACGCATCGCGATATTTAATCTTAAAAGATACGCCTTTTAAATTCACCACGGATTAAATTTTATTTTTCTAAGTGATTTTTTAAGCTTTTATTAAATTTATTGTAAAATCGACCGTCTTTTTAATTTCATCAAAATTCTGGCTATTCAGCACGGAAAGACGGAAGATTGCAGTTTCCATAAATCCGTAAAAAAGATCATTAAGTTCTTTTACACTGAATTCTTTTTTTATTTCGCCGTTTTTTTGTCCGCGGATAATTACAATTGTAAGCAAATGTTGAATTCTTATTACGCGGCGTGTAACCCGGTCGTTTACATCAATTCCACTTTTTTGCAACTGCATCAAATACGAAAGGCAAACCTTAAAAAGCTGGCGGTTTTTGTCGGCAATGTCAAAAACTTTTGTTATTATACTGCGCAAGCAATCCAGGGAACTTAAAGTTCCGTCACTAATTATTGCCATCAATTCTCGTTCAACATTTGATGTAAGCTGCTTTATGCTCCACAAAAAAATTTCACGTTTGTTTTTAAAGTAAATGTAAAGAGTTGTCCTTGTGATTCCACAGCGGTCTGCAATTTTTTGGAAAGTCACGTCTTCATAACCTTCTTCAATAAACAAATCAAGTGATTTTTCCAAAATTTCGTGTTTACGCTTATCGTGTTCTACAAGAGCGGCCATTTTTCCTTCCTGATTTTTGTTAAGACTCTAATTTTTACCAGATGTCCTTTTATTCTAGCAAAAATCTGAAAATTCTAAAAATTAGTTTTCTTTTTGAACTGAAATTTTTGGCGCATTCCAAATATATAAAACCGTATCCAAATTTCCAGCCTTAAAAGATTTTGTTTTATCAGACTTTTTTCCAATGCACTGCTCAAAATTATTCTGACTTGTAATTACACCAATCTGCCAGTTTGGAAAATCTGTAAAAATTGTATTCATTTCGCAATAAAGCTTTTGTGCCTGAGAAAGATCGCCAATTCTTTCTCCATACGGCGGATTACACAGAAGAAGTCCGGTTTCGTAAGGCGCTCTAAGATCTTTAAAATCGCTCACAATAAAATCTGGACGTTCTATTCGCACATCACTTCCTATTAGCTGCAAAGCTCTTCCTGCCATTACACAAGCGTGTTCTGCATTAAGTTTTGCTCTTTCAACCTGCGCAGGGTCAATATCGCTGCCTGTAATTCTTGTTTCAACATCTGTGCGGATTTTTGAAGCTTCTTCTTTTCTTGTATCAAGCGCCATCTGCTGATTATAAATGCTTAAATTTTCGTAAGAAAAATGCCGACCTAAACCAGGCGCAACATTGTGGGCAAAAAGTGTGGCTTCTATTGCAATAGTTCCACTTCCGCAAAAAGGATCGTGCAGGGCAGTTTTTCTTTTCCACATCATTTCCTGCAAAAGAACCGCTGCAGTTGTTTCGCGCAAAGGTGCAAGTCCGCCTTCAGTTCTGTAGCCTCTTTTGTGCAGGGCTTCGCCACTCGTATCCAAAAGAATTGTAGCAACATCAAAATCAAGATAAACTCGCACATCACATTCAGCACCGCTTTCTGGAAGTGTTGAAATATGCCACTTATCTCCAATTTTTTTATAAATCGCCTTTTGAATCATTCCCTGAATACTGTGTTCGCTATTCAGTTTGCTTTTGTAAGAGCGCACTTTGTCCACAACAACCCGCACATCTTTTTTAAAAAAGTCCTGCCAGTTGATTCTATAGCAGCCTTCAAAAAGTTCATCAAAATCACTAGCCTTATACTGCGCCATTACAAGATAAACTCTGTCGCTGGTACGAAGACAATAATTTGTGCGGTACATAGCCTTGAGGTCGCCTTCAAAAAACACACGACCCGGAGAATTTCCCTTTAACTTGTAACCTAAAAGTTTCAGCTCATTACCTAAAATTTTTTCTGCGCCAACGGCACAAAGTGCTGCAAATGTGTTCATAACGACAATTTAACAAGAAATGTAAAAATGTTCAATTAAAGGGAGTCGCTAAATAAGAAACGGCAAAAAATTTGGTTGTTTAGAAGGAGATTTTTTAAGGGACAAAATTCGAGTTTTTGCAATTAATCGTCTAAGTACCAGCGGAACGTTACACTATAACCGAATATGCTTCCGCAAAAAGCGCGTGTTCACTGATAGAATTTTTGGGTTAAGAAAAAAAAACTTCTACATTACACGCGCGAGTTTTTGAACAAAATCAGCAAAAATTTACTTCCCCCATTCTTTTTCGTTTTCAATTTCATCTTCGTCTGCCAAAACTGAATCTGGGAGTTTTGTTTCTCGTACTTTTTCGTGACCTTCTTCATCTACACTTGTAACTACGCCAACTCCAGACTTTTTCTTTTTAGAAGAAAACCACTTGTCTTCAAATTTTCTGTCCATTCCAAAGCGCGAAATTATTTTTGTAGAAAGACTTTTGTTAATAAAAAAGTTAATTATAATTCCGCCCACAAAACAAAGCAAAGTAACTGCCGGATATGCAGAATGGCTGTCGTCAAGTTTGAGTACAAATCTCATAATCGAAAAAGAAACTAAAAAAAGTGCAAAGATTACAAGCATAGTAACAAGAACATTTACAACTGTAGAAATTAAAACATAAAGAATTGTATAAAGTTTTTTATTCATAATTTTCTCCGGAAAGCAAAATTAGGCGCAAGTTTCAAGCTGACTTTTCTTCTTTCTTTGCATTTTTGATTTTTTTAGAATCACGCACCAAAAGTACAACAAACGAAACAATAAATATAATTCCGCATACAACAACCGCAGAATCAGCAACATTAAAGGTTGGCCATCTTTGCCATCTTAAAATAGAAAGTTTACTGTCTTTTAAGCCAAACCAAATTGCGTCACAAAAATCTACAACACCCTGCGGTCTAAAGAAACGGTCAATAAGGTTACCAAGTCCACCGCCCAAAATTCCGCAAATTGCCCAACGCTGAACCTTAGTAAATTCGTTGTTTTTAAAATAAATTACATAAACTGCAGCCACAACCAAAAGTGGAATAACAGAAAACAAAACAACCCGCGCGTTATGAGAAAGACTCGCTCCTATGCTAAAGGCAACTGCCGGATTTCTTACATGAATTAAGCGGAAATAATCACCAAAAATAGGAATGATTTTCTTAGCATCATCAGCAGCAAAATCAGTAAGCTGAGGAATATATTTTACAACCAAAGCCTTTGTAATTTGATCAAGCAAAATAACTGCAATCGAAAGTGATAAAGGAATCAACTTTTCTTTTAATGAATTTTTCTTATTTTCCATAATTTCAAGTATAATAAAGAAGTTCTTTTAAGTCCACAAAAGCAGATTTTTATAGTAAAAAGAACTTTTTTCTGCAATGGCTGATTTTCTTGAATTTATAAAAAAGTGATATAAAATGAAGTTTGATAAGAATCAATCTGGAAAAATAAAGTCAAAATTTTCTTATTGAATTTTTACAGGAGCAAAAAAATGCAATACTGTCCAAAATGCGGAATCAATCTTAGCGGAAATGAAGATTTTTGCCCAAAGTGCGGTGCAAATTTATCAAATTCAAATTTTAGAACCACAGAAGGCGTTTCTGAAAAAAGCAGAACCGTTTGCCTGCTACTTTCAATTTTTTTAGGTTTGTTGGGAATTCATCGCTTTTACACTGAAAAAATTGGAACTGGAATTTTAATGCTTTTATTAAACAGCACAGGAATTGGAGAAATTTGGTTAATTATAGACATAATTTTTATTGCTGCTGGAAAATTTAAAGACAAAAACGGAGACTTAGTCTTGATTTGGTAAAAAAAATATTCCTGCACAAAAAAAACTGCGGCTTACTAAAAAAATTCAATAGTAAACCGCAGTTTTTTTTATTTAGAAAATTTTATTTTGCAAGGTACTCGTTAATACTTGCAGCTGCTTTTCGACCTTCGCCCATTGCAAGAATTACTGTTGCAGCACCAAGAACAATATCTCCACCGGCCCAAACCTTAGTCATACTTGTAGCCTGATTTTCATCAACAAGAATATGTCCTCTTTTATCCACGTTGATTTCTGGAGTTGTTTTTGGAATCAGCGGATTTGAATTATTTCCAAGCGCAACAATCACTGCATCACACTGAATTTCGTGTTCACTGCCGGCAATTGCCACAGGAGAACGGCGTCCGCTTGCATCAGGTTCGCCAAGCTCGTAAGAAAGAGCTTTTATACCTTTTACGCGACCTTCTTCGTTTCCTAAAATTTCTACCGGATTTTCAAGGAATTTAAATTCAACTCCTTCTTCCATTGCGTGCTCAATTTCTTCACCACGAGCAGGCATTTCAGCACGAGTACGGCGGTAAACTATATAAACTTTTTCAGCACCTAAACGCAAAGCCATACGTGCAGCATCCATAGCAACGTT
>CAZXCR010000086.1:0-6977 GCA_964639315.1 uncultured Treponema sp.
TTGGGTCCAGCCACAGACGGAAACGGTTTGGAAACAGGCAGACGAATTTCATGTTCCGCGCATTTGCTTTGTAAATAAAATGGACAGAACCGGTGCTGACTTTTTTGGCGCAATGAACGATGTTCACGAAAAATTTAAGTGCGAAACTATTGCTATGGAAATTCCTCTTGGCGCAGGCAGCGATTTTGAGGGCGTAATTGACCTTATGCAGATGAAGGAAATTCACTGGGACGAAGAAAGTGAAGGCGAAAAATTTACTGTAAGTGAAATCAGCGAAAAATACAGGGAAGAAGCTCTTAAGTGGCGTGAAAAACTTGTTGATACGGTTGCTTCTAATGATGATGAGCTTGGTGAAATTTATCTTGAAGGCGGCGAAATTACAAACGAGCAGTTAAAAGCTGCAATCCGCAAGGCTACAATCAACAGAACTTTAGTGCCGTTTTTCTGCGGATCTAGCCGCCATAACCAGGGAGTTCAGCCGTTAATCGACGCAATAATTGATTATCTTCCGGCACCTAACGAAGTTCCTCCTGCTGACGGCGTTCACTTAAAAAAGAATGCTGAAGAAAATGTAAAAGTTTTGTGCGATGAAAACGGAAAATTTCCTGTGGGTCTTGTGTTTAAGATTCAGTATGATGTTCAGGCTGGAATGCTTTGCTACGTAAGAATGTATTCTGGAAAAATTTCAACTGGAACGCAGATTTACAATGTTGCAAAAAGAAAGCGCGAAAGAGTTAACAGAATTCTCCGCGTAAATGCAAATCATATGGAGCAGATGGACAGCGTTAGTGCTGGCGACATTGCGGTTTTTGTTGGATTAAAACTTGCCCAGACTGGCGACAGTATTGGTAGCGAAGGAATGCCAATTCTTCTTGAAAACGTAAAATTCCCTGAGCCAGTAATTTCGATTGCGATTGAAAGCGAAACTATGAGTGACAGAGAAAAACTTTTGAATACTCTGGATATTTTGAGCCACGAAGATCCTACTTTTACTTACCGGGATGATAGTGAAACTGGTCAGCTTGTAATTAGTGGAATGGGCGAGATGCATTTGGATGTTCTTGTTACAAGAATCCGCGACGATTTTAAAGTTCAGTGCAGGGTAGGCGCACCGCAGGTTACTTACCGCGAAAGCATTGTTAACAAGTCGGATTTTGATGAAGTTTACGAGAGAGTTCTTGGCGGTAAAGAAGTGAGTGCTAAACTTTCGCTTCATGTTGAACCGCAGGAAACTGGGCGTGGAAATGAATACAGGTGCGCCGTGCGTAAAGATCCTAATGTTCCTGATGAAATTTATGACGCTGTTGAACAGAGCATAAACAATTGCTTTGCTGGCGGAATTAAATTTGGCTATCCGTGTGCAGATATTTTGGTTGAACTTACTGACTTAAAATATGATTCTCTTACAGGCTCAACTTTTGCTTACGAAGCTGCCGCCGCCGAAGCCTTTGACAGAGCTTGTGTTGCCGCAGATCCTCAAATGCTCGAACCTGTTATGGAAGTTGACATTGAATCTCCGAGCGAATTTGTGGGAGACGCAATGAGTCAGATTACACAACGTGGCGGAATTATTGTGAGTATGGACGAAAAATCCGGCGGCAATATAATTCACGCTCAGGCACCAATGGCTCAGATGTTTGGTTTTTCTACAAATTTGCGTTCTGTAACTCAGGGACGTGCAAGTTTTGGAATGACGTTTAGTCATTTTCAGCGTAAAGTAAACTGATAAAATTTTTTGCAGCAAGTTTAAAAAGCGGTTTTATTCTGACTAAATAAATGCAAAAAACAATCATCTGCACTACAGTTTTAGTTGAAACTTCTCCTCAGGCGCTTCCGCTGGGTGCGGCGTGCATTGCTTCGGCTGTAAAAAATTATTTTCAGGGTAAAGGCGATTTTGAAGTTTTCTTAAAAGACTTTTCGCTTGAAGAGGAAAACTTAAAAAATCTTGATGATGGCAAAATGGCTCAAAAAATTGCAGAAAATTTGCTTTCATCTGGCAAGAAACTTTATGCCGTTTTGTTCAGCGTTTATGTGTGGAATCATAAATTGCTGGAAATGATTGCTGAACTTCTTAAAAAAGAAATTCCTTCCCTTGTTACGATTGCCGGCGGTCCTGAAGTTACTGCAAATCCTTATTGTTTTTGTGGTTTTGATTTTGCAGTTGCCGGCGAAGGCGAAAAATCAGTGCCTGAACTGCTTGAAAAAATTCTTTTGGGCTCTGGCGAAAATCAAATAAAAATTCCTGGCGTTTATGATTTACGACATTCAAATCTTGCTAGTGAAAAAAAATTTTCTAATAAAACAGAAAATCAACTTTTGGGATTTAATGGTGAAAAAGTAGAGAAAATTTGTTTGCAAAGGAGTGAAGTGCCTTCTTTACAAACGCTTTCGTCTCCTTACCTTGACGGAACTGTGGATCCTAAAAAATACGGCGGTGCTCTTTGGGAACTGGCGCGCGGTTGCCCTTTTAAGTGTTCGTATTGTTACGAAAGTAAGGGCGAAAAAAAAATGCAGTTTTTCCCAATTGAGCGTTTGAAGGCTGAACTTGAATTTTTTGAAAAAGAAAAAATTCCGCAAATTTTTGTTCTTGACCCAACTTACAATGCAAATAAAAAACGCGCCCTCGAAATTCTAAAAATGATAAAAAACATCGCGCCAGATATTTTCTTTTATTTTGAAGCGCGGGCAGAATTTATAGACAAGGAAATGGCGAGGGCTTTTGCATCTTCGAATTGCTGTCTTCAGTTTGGCTTACAAAGTTCAAATCCTGAAGTTTTAAAAAATGTGAATCGTTCTTTTGATAAAAAAATTTTTTCCAGGAACATAGGTTTTTTGAATCAAGAAGGAGCGGTTTTTGGTTTTGACCTGATTTTTGGACTTCCGGGCGACAGTCTTTCTGGATTTAAAAAGAGTATAGATTTTGCAATGAGCCTTTATCCTAACAATCTGGAACTTTTTTGCCTTAGCATTTTGCCTGGAACTGACCTCTACGATACTGCCACCAATTTTTTTCTTACGTGGCAAAAAAATCCGCCGTACCACGTTGTTGACAGTAAAACTTTTCCTCCAAAAGATTTGCTTGCGGCTCAAAAAATTTCTTCTGCCTGCAATATTTTTTACAATCAGGGAAGAGCGGTGCCGTGGTTTAACAGTGCGCTTAGTCCGCTAAAAATAAGGCCGAGTGTTTTTTTTACTGACTTTGCGTCTTATCTTGAAAAAAATGATTTTTTTAATTCTGACGGAACTGTAAAAAAACTTGTTGATTTTGATGAAATTCTTAAAATGCAAATAAATTTTCTTTCGGCAAAATATTCTCAAGCTAAGTTAGAAAATTTGCTTTTTCTTCTTGCGGACACAATCACATTGAATGGCGCTATTAGCCGCTTTACTGCTTCTGGAAAAGAGAGCGTTGTAAATCTTCATTATCATCCTGATGATTTAATGAGTGAATATGCCTGCGATTTTATTTTCTTTGCAAAAAACTGCCGCCACTTTCACAATAGAACAAAAGTTTTTCGCGGAAAAAACGGCCCGGACTGGAAAGTTCTAAAATAAGTTTTTTTTAATTTTTCTCTTAGTTTTGTCTCATGCGCTAAAATTTAAATTTCCTTATTCTAAAATTACAAAAGTTTAGGACCTTCTAAAACTGATGTTTTACGCTTTTTTATTTTGGAGGAAATTATGAACAAAAACTTAAAAAAAATTTTACCTGTATTTTTTACCGCTGTATTTCTTGCTTCGCCAATTTTTGCAGATGAAGCACAAAAAAAAATTTATCCTAAGAAGGAGATTGCAAAAGGTTTAGAAATTATTTTGGATTTTGAAAATTCTGGAAGAAAAGATTTGCCGCCTGAAAAAAAATCTGCTGAAAAAAAATCGCCTGAAAAAAAGAAAATTTTGCCTTGCCCAAAAGCTGACCAAAAAAATGATTTTGACTTAAAAAAAGAAAATTCAAAAAGAAGAAAGGACTTTAGAAAAGAAATTCTCCGCTTAAAAGAAAATCCTCTTCCGCCAGAAGCAGATGTAAAAAAAGAAAAACTGCCAGAAAATCCACAAGAAAATTTGCCGGAAACAAAAGACAAAGGCTTTCCTAGAGAACCGCACAATCCTTATCCGCACAATCCTTACGAAAAAAATTACTAGGAGGGAAAAGCGGTGTTCTGTAAGAAACCTTTTCTTTACCTTACATCAGACTTAAAATTTTTTGAATCTGCCTTGAGCCTTCTTCAAGTTCTTCTTGAAACTTCCAAGGCGGATTCATTACAAAAATTCCACTTCCGTAAAATCTGCTTTTCTTTTCGCCCAAAGAAGAATCTTCTTCAAGTTCATCAGGATTTTTTATGAGCATTTCAACTCGCACAGTTTCTGCCGGCATATTTCCAATTTTCGCAAAATCTTCGAGGTAAGAGAGCATTTGTTCAGTTTCGTTTTTTTTGTGACTCAAAAGCGGATACCACAAAAGAATTGCCGCCGTGTTCCATTTTTTATGGCACTGTGCAAGACTTTTTGCAACCTGCTGATAGTCAGATAAATCTTCGTAGCTTGGGTCGCAGATTATGAAGCCGCGTTTTATAAGTGGCGGTGTAAGAAAATTAAGTGCTTTGTAACTGTCTTCTTTGTAAAGTGAAGGACGCACTGCACATTTTTTTTGCCCGGCTAGAGTTTCCATTGGAAGTTTTAAGTTTTCTTCGAGATTTTTAAATGCTTGCGGATGTTTTTCTACTAAAAAAAGTTTATCGTTGTTGCGTAAAAAATTTCTTTCAATTTCGGGACTTCCAGCGTAAAGATTTTTATCAAAATAAGCTTTTTGAATTGAAAGATAATTTTTTAATCCGCTGCACATTGGAACTGCAGGATCTCCGTAGTAAGCCATAATTTTTTTTATTCCGCTGTTTGCTTCTCCGGTTTTTTCAAGACGCTCGTCATTTAAAAAAAATCTTCCGGCTCCAGAATGAGAATCTATTACCGTAAAGGGTTTTTCTTTTTTACAAAAAGATGAGAGCATTAGTGTGAGTGCAAAATGTTTTTGAAGGTCAGCAAAATTGCCGGCGTGAAATTCGTGTTGATAGCTTAACGCCATAAATTTTTTCTCCTGTGATTTTCCGGACAAGGGATTGTAAGGGCGCCGTAAGGCGAACGCAGGCGAAAGACTGCGTTTGGAGCGCTTGACGCGGAACCCTGAAAAGCCCGGTTTTTTTGTGCGCGCACAAAAAAATGGCCCCATAAAAAAAAATTAAAATTTTATTTCTTCGAGTTCTTTAAGCCATTCTGCGCACGAGGCATCGCTTGGCATTCGCCAGTCACCGCGCGGACTAAAATTTACTGTGCCCACTTTTGCGCCGTCTGGCATACAAGACCTTTTGAACTGCTGGGCAAAAAATCTTTTGTAGAAGGATTTGAGCCATTTTAATAAAATTTCTTCGGTGTAAAAAAGTTCGCTTCCGTCGGCTTGCTTTCCTAAAAAGGCCTGGCACGCAAGAAAATAAATTTTTCGTGGAGAAAAGCCCCAACGCAAAACGTAATACAAAAAGAAGTCGTGTAGTTCGTAAGGGCCAACAAGTTCTTCTGTTTTTTGCGAAATTTTTCCGTCTTCGGGCGGAATTAATTCTGGGCTGACCGGAGTTAAGAGTATGTCTTTTAGGACTTTTTCAAGATTTGTATTTTGATTTTCCCTGCTTTCGTCAGCAAAATAATTTACCAGGTAGCGCACGAGAGTTTTTGGAATGCTGGAATTTACTCCGTACATACTCATTTGATCGCCGTTGTAAGTGCACCAGCCAAGCGCAAGTTCGCTCAAGTCTCCTGTGCCGATTACAATTCCGTTTGTTTTGTTCGCCAAATCCATAAGAACTAAGGTTCTTGTTCGGGCCTGCGCGTTTTCGTAGGTAATGTCGTGGATTTTTGAATCGTGGCTAATGTCTTCAAAATGCTGGAGAACTGATTTTTTTATGTCAATTTCTTTTAGTGAAGCGCCAATTTCTTTTGCGAGAGTGCAAGCGTTTTGGTAAGTTCTGTCTGTGGTTCCAAAGGCAGGCATTGTTACACAAAGAATTTTTTTGCGGTCGATTGCGCATTTGTCAAAAGCACGCGCCGTTACCAAAAGAGCGAGCGTTGAATCAAGTCCGCCGGAAAGTCCTATAACGGCACTTTGCGAATGAATGTGACGCAGCCGCTTTGCAAGTCCTTCTGCCTGCATTTCTATAACTGCAAGACATCTTTCTTTTCTTAAAAGACTGTCTTCGGGAACAAAAGGATGAAGGTCAATTCCGCCTATAATTTTTTCATTTTTTGAATTTTCCTGATTGAACAAATTCTCTTCAAGACAAACGTTCACTGTTTTGTAAAAAACGAGATTATCATAGTCGTGGTCTTTTTTGCTGCACTGAACGAAACTTGTGCATTTTACGCGTTCTTGAATCAACCTTTCAATATCAAGGTCGGCAACTGTAAATTTTCCGCAGTCTTCAAAAAGTTTTGACTGGGCTTTTATGCTTCCGTTAAGCGCAATCAAACTGTGGCCAGAAAATACCATATCAGTTGTGCTTTCGTCATTTGAGGCGTTTGCATAAATGTATGCGCAGTAAAGTTTTGCCGAAACTGATGAAACTAAAAGTCTTCTGTATTCCGCTTTGCCTGCAACTTCATTACTGGCACTTAAATTTGCAATTACGGTTGCTCCGGCAGCTGCGTGCCCTACAGACGGACTTTTGCTTACCCAAAGATCTTCGCAAATTTCACAGGCGATTCTTATTGCAGAATTGTTTGTATCCTGAATTATAATATTTGTGCCAAAGGGAATTTCTTTAAAATCAGCATCGCTTCCTAAATTTACGCTGATAACAGTTTTGCTTGTGTAGGGCGAAAACCATCTTCCTTCGTAAAATTCAGAATAATTTGGAATGTAGGATTTTGGAACAATTGCAACGACTTTTCCACGGCTACAAAAAGCTGCGCAGTTGTACATTTCGTTATTTATT